>UPXT01000022.1 GCA_900538365.1 uncultured Acidaminococcus sp.
GAGCACCTGACTTTTAATCAGGGTGTCCCGGGTTCGAATCCCGGGTGGATCACCATTTGAAAAGGACTGCGAACCTCTTGCCTATCGGCAGGAGGTTCGTTTTTTTTCAGTTATGCTCCTGGATAGGAAAAACGGGGTAGATAGAGGCCTTTGGTTTTTTCCGGATTAGAAGTGAAAAAGGGCAAGGAAGTCCATGTGTCCTCATGGAAAGAACTGTGAATTTTTGATGGCAGAAACCAATTTTTGGCAACAGGACCGCCCCGTTGGTGTATAATATCTATTATTTTACTAGGAAAGGGAGGACGGCGCATGGCACGTGATTGCAGGGATCTTATCGTATTCCTTCTGCTGACGGTTCTTTTGATGGGCGGCATGATGATCTTGAAACCGGGTCAGGGCACGCTGCCTGCAGCTGATGTAACAACGGCTGCAACACCTAAACAGCAGGCTGAATAAAGCAAAAAAGAAGGCAGGAACGTAGTTTGTTCCTGCCTTCTTTTGACTTTTAGACAATCTGGTCCAAAATGACGCCTGTCATGGTGTCCGTATCTGCTTTCTTGAAGCCATCCTTGCAGAGGTCCGCTGTCCGCCAGCCGTCAAGGAGCGCCGCGTCGACGGCTTTTTCAACGGCTTGGGCGGCCGCTGCTTCTCCTAAGGCATAACGGAGCAGCATGGCTGCGGAAAGAATCGCGGCACAGGGGTTGGCGATTCCTTGACCGGCAATATCGGGAGCCGATCCGTGGATTGGTTCAAAGAGGCTTGTCTTTTCACCGACTGAGGCCGACGGCATCATCCCGATGGAGCCGCCCAATACGGCTGCCTCATCGCTTAGGATATCACCAAAGAGGTTGCTCGTCACGATGACGTCAAACTGGGTGGGCCGGGCTGCCAGCTGCATGGCACAGTTATCAACGTACATATGGTTCAGCGTCACATCGGGATAGGCTTCGTGTTCCTTTGTGACCGTGCGGCGCCAGAGCCGGCTTGTGGCAAGGACGTTGCTCTTATCGACACTCGTGACCTTTTTGCGGCGGCCCTCGGCCGCCTTGAAGGCAACGCGGCTGATGCGCTCCACTTCGGGGACACTGTAGTTTTCAAGGTCCCAGGCTCGTTCCACACCGTTATGGATTTCCGATTCGCAGCGATCACCAAAATAGATGCCGCCAATCAGTTCACGGACGATGAGGATGTCCGTTCCTGTAACGATATCGGGCTTCAAGGGTGAATAGGGGGCAAGGACCGGCGAGACCTGGACGGGACGCAGGTTGACATAAAGTCCCAGGGCCTTACGCAGGCCAAGAACAGCTTTTTCCGGCCGTTTGAGGGGATCCACATGATCCCATTTGTCGCCGCCCACAGCACCAAAAAGAACAGCATCAGCGTTTTGGGCGGCTTCCACGGTTTCCTTGGGAAGGGGATCCCCACAGGCATCATAGGCTGTTCCACCGGCTATCTTTTGCGTAAAGGAAAGGTCCAGATGATAGATGGACGCAACCTTTTTGAGGACTTTTACAGCGGCGTCCGTAATTTCGCTGCCAATGCCGTCACCAGGGATAACAACAATCTTTTTTTCCATTAGGCATGCTCCTTTACATAGGCAATGAGCCCACCGGCTGAGGCAATGGCTTGGATGAAGTCCGGCAGGGGCGGCGCCTTGAAGGTGTCGCCTGTGGTTTTATCGGCGATGGTACCCGTACTGATATCGACGCTCAGGATGTCTCCTTTTCGAATCTTTTTGACCTCGTCGCCGATTTCCAGGACGGGAAGGCCGACGTTGATGGCATTGCGGTAAAAGATCCGGGCAAAGCTTGCCGCAATGATGACGGGCACGCCCGATGCCTTGATGGCAATAGGGGCATGCTCACGGGAAGAACCGCAGCCAAAGTTCCAGCCGCCGACCATGATATCGCCGGCCTTTACCTCTTTGGCAAAGCTGTCGTCAATGTCGATCATACAGTGGGAGGCCAGTTCCTTGGGATCAAAGGAATTGAGGTAGCGGGCGGGAATGATGACGTCCGTATCGATATTGTCTCCATAGGTCCAGGTTTTTCCTTCGTATTTCATCTTATTTGACCTCCTTTGGGGCGGCAATCTTTCCTAAGATCGCGCTGGCTGCTGCTGTTTGCGGCCCTGCAAGATAGACTTCACTGTCCACGTGGCCCATGCGGCCTCGGAAATTGCGGTTTGTCGTCGATACGCAGCGTTCACCGGCGGCAAGGATGCCCATGTAGCCGCCCAGGCAAGGACCGCAGGTCGGCGTCGAAACAACGCAGCCGGCGTCGATGAAGGTATCGATGAAGCCTTTTTTCATGGCTTCCTTGTAGACTTCTTGGCTGCCGGGGATGACGATGCAGCGCACATCAGGATGGACAGCGCGGCCTTCAAAGATCTTGGCTGCAATGGCAAGGTCTTCCAGACGACCGTTCGTGCAGGAGCCGATGACGACTTGGTCGATGGGAATGTCCCCGAAGGTGCCAATGGCTTTGGTGTTTCCCGGCAGATGGGGGAAGGCAACGACTGGGGTGAGTGCTGTCAAATCGATGGTAACGGTCCGTTTATAGACGGCGTCGCTGTCGGCCGTAACAATTTCATAGTTTTCGACGAGGCCTTGTTCGTAGGCCTTGGTCTTTTCGTCGACAGGGAAGATGCCATTTTTGGCGCCCGCTTCAATGGCCATATTAGCGATGGTAAAGCGGTCGGTCATGGAAAGTTCGGCAATCCCGTCGCCCGTAAATTCCAGGGACTGGTAGAGGGCGCCGTCGACGCCAATCATGCCGATGAGGGTCAGCATGACATCCTTCCCCGTAATATCAGTCGGTTTTTTTCCTGTAATGACGACTTTGATGGCTTCCGGGACCTTGAACCAGCACGTGCCCGTTGCCATGGCACTGCCTAGGTCCGTTGACCCAACACCGGTAGCAAAGCCGCCCAGGGCGCCGTATGTGCAGGTGTGGGAGTCGGCACCGATGGTGAGCATGCCCGGTCCTACTATGCCCTTTTCTGGCAGGATGACGTGTTCGATGCCGGCTCGTCCCGTTTCATAATAATGGGTGATATGGTGGGCTTTGGCAAAGTCACGGACAATTTTAGCAAGGCCGGCGGATTTGATGTCCTTGTTGGGGATGAAGTGATCCGGGACAAGGACAATGCGGTCCTTATCAAAGACGGGGCGCCCGATTTTTTCAAATTCCTTGATGGCTGGCGGGGCTGTAATATCGTTGGCAAGGACACGGTCGAGACGGCAGGTGATGAGGTCACCCGGTTTGACAAAGTCCTTTCCTGCGTGTTTGGCGAGGATTTTTTGTGTCATGGTCATTCCCATTGTGCATGCTTCCTTTCTTTTATCCAAAACTTAACGGGCACTGGATGCTTGGTGGAAGGCAGTGACTGCCTCTTCGGAGGAGATGAGGCCAGCGCCGTAGACATGGTCCTTGGCGTCTTTGCGGCGGTTCAGGGCACTGATGAAGGCTTTGATGGAGGCTGTCATCGTATCCGTGTCGACGCCGGCACCCCAGGTTGTGACGCCATTTCCGTCTGTAATGCCAAAGTAGGCAATGCCCCGCGATTCAGCGACCCGATCCAGGTCGTGTTCACTGTACGTAAGGTCCGTCACGGTAAAGCAGAAGGCCCGGCAGAGGGCATCCTTTACAGCGTCGAGCTGTCCATTGCCGCTGCCCTCGAGGATTACATCGCGGCCTGCAGCCCGGACGAGGATCTTGCCCTGCCATTTGCCGTCCTTCTTACGCAAGAGCGTGTCCCGCAGTTCGATGGGAAGGTTCTTGTTGACGTAATGATCCTTAAAGAGGTTGAAGATTTCATCTGGCTTCAGTTCTTGGTGCTTATGATCGGAAACGTCTTTTACAAAGTAGCTGAAGTCTTCCCGCATGGCCCTTGGCATATCGATGCCATAGGCCGTTTCCATGATATAGGCGACGCCGCCCTTGCCGCTTTGGCTGTTGATGCGGATGACATCGGCATCATAGGTGCGGCCCACATCGTGGGGATTGATATAAAGGTACGGGCAGGTCCAGTATGGGTCATTGTGGTCCTGACGATATTTCATGCCCTTGGCAATGGCATCCTGGTGGGAGCCGGAGAAAGCAGCAAATACGAGCTTTCCGGCGTAGGGCTGACGTTCATTGACATGCATGCGCGTCACTTCCTCATAGGTCTTTACAAGTTCCGGCATATTGGAAAAATCAAGCTGCGGATCGATGCCCAAGGCGTAGAGGTTCATGCCGATGGTGACGATGTCTGCATTGCCGGTCCGTTCGCCGTTGCCAAAGAGGGTTCCTTCTACGCGGTCCGCGCCGGCAAGCATGGCCATTTCCGCATCGGCAACCCCCGTGCCGCGGTCATTGTGGGGATGGACGGAAAGGACGACAGCATCGCGGTAGGAAAGGTTCTGGGAAAGATAGGCTACTTGGGCGGCAAAGACATGGGGCATGGACATCTGCACCGTCGACGGCAGGTTGATGATGACTTTCCGGTCCGGTTTCGGTTTCCACACGTCCAGAACAGCGTTGCAGACTTCCAAGGCATATTCTGGTTCCGTCCCCGTAAAGCTTTCCGGTGAATATTCAAAGCGGTAGGACGCGTGGGCTTCTTCCGTGAGGCGCTGCAAAAGGCGCGCCCCATTGATGGCAATTTCCTTGATTTCTTCCTTTGATTTGTGGAAGACCTGCTCCCTTTGCGCGACACTCGTCGAGTTGTAGACGTGGACGATGGCGTTTTTGACGCCTTTCAGGGCTTCAAAGGTTTTCTTGATGATGTGTTCCCGGGCCTGGGTGAGGACCTGAACCGTTACATCATCAGGAATGAGATCATGGTCAACCAAATAACGGAGGAACTCATATTCCGTTTCTGACGCGGCAGGAAACCCGACTTCAATTTCCTTGAACCCCATGGTAACAAGGGCCTTGTAGAAGCGGACCTTTTCTTCCAGGTTCATGGGAATAACAAGGGCCTGGTTGCCGTCGCGCAGGTCCACGCTGCACCAGATAGGGGCCTTTTTGGGTGCGTCGGCCATGGCCCAGCTCAGATCGACAGTAGGGGGCATAAAGTAGCCCTTCTTGTACGCTTCTGTATGTTTCATCTTGATTTCCTCCTTCATAGGCAATAAAAAAAGATCTTTCCTCTCTTTGTGAGAGACGAAAGATCTAGTGTCTTGCGCGGTACCACTCTACTTCACACTCTTTGGTGTGCCCTTAGTCGGTACGGATGGACTGCCATCGATACCGCCCTGATTGATAACGGTCAGGATCCGGCTCCCCTTACTTCCAGCGGTGGGTTCAGAAAAGCAGCTCTGGGATCAGTTCGGCTTTGGTCCGCCGCTGCCTCACACCAACCGGCAGCTCTCTGGAGGTTTTCCTAAAACGTACTCTTTCCCTTCAATGCATGTCTTGCTTTGAAATTATGGTTCAGATAGTATCATGGAAAAAGACAAAAATCAAGAAAAATTTAAATGACAATACTAAAATATATTTTTTACCAATAAAAGTGTAACCTATCGTACAACTGGCCTTGATGACTTAAAGAAAAGGCTTGTAGGCGGGACCTAATGAAAGGGGGCTCCCCAAAGGAGCAGCCCCGTTCAGTTACTTTTTTGTGGGGAAGGATTGGTTCGTATCTCAATTTCAAAGATGTTGATGACATCAGCATCAGGGCAGGCAACTTTGAAGCGGTTTCCCTTCATGCCGGGAAGGGTGCCGCCGTAGCGGAGAATATCGATATAGGGAAACAGAACATGCTGGGCCATGGGGCACAGGCGGCCCCGGTCATGGTCCCAGGACAGTTCCATGCCCTTTACGTGGCCGTGGTGGCAGGGAGCCTCCCCTTTCTTATCAACGACACGAATGATGATTTCACAGCGCTTTGTCATCTTACACCATCTTTTCTGGGTGGAAATGGGCATCAAAGTCCCTTTCCGTCATGTAGCCCAATTCGAGGATGGCCTCCTTGAGGGAGAGCTCCTTTTTGTGAGCCAGTTTGGCGACTTCCGCCGCCTTTTCATAGCCGATATAGGGTGTCAGGGCCGTAACCAGCATGAGGGAACGGTGGAGATTTTCCTTCATTTTAGCTTGATTGGCCTTGATGCCGATGACGCAGTGGATGCGGAATGATTCCATGGCGTCTCCCAAGAGCCGCACGGACTGGAGGAAGTTATAGATTGTAACTGGAAGGAAGACATTCAGCTGGAAGTTCCCTTGAGATGCGGCAAAACCAATGGCTGCATCATTGCCCATGATCTGGACGGCAACCATGGTCACGGCTTCGCACTGGGTGGGGTTGACCTTGCCCGGCATGATGGAAGAGCCCGGTTCATTGGCGGGAATGGTGATTTCGCCAAGTCCGTCCCGGGGTCCGCTGGCCAGCCAGCGCACGTCATTGGCAATCTTCATGAGATTGGCGGCTAGGGCCTTGAGGGCGCCATGGCTGAAAACAAGGTCATCAAGGCTCGTGAGGGCATGGAATTTATTGGGAGCGGTTTTAAAGGCATACCCCGTATTGTGGGCGACATAGGCGGCAACGGTCCGGTCAAAGCCTTTTGGTGCATTAAGCCCTGTCCCTACGGCTGTTCCCCCTAGCGCCAGCTCAAGGAGCCCTTTTTCCGAGGCCTTGAGTTCAGCGCGGCTGCGTTCAAGCATGGTCCGCCAGCCCGAGATTTCCTGGGAAAAGGCAATGGGAACCGCATCCTGGAGATGGGTCCGCCCTGTTGTGACAATACCCCGATGTTTCTTTTCAAGGTCCTTGAAAGCCTTGATAAGCGCGTCAAGGCGGGGGAAAAGATGTTCTTCGATGCCCTTTATGGCAGCAATGTGCATGGCTGTCGGGAAGGTGTCATTTGAGCTTTGGGATTTGTTGACGTCATCATTAGGGTGGAGGCAAGTCTTTTTGGCAAGCTCATTTCCCCTGTGGGCAATGACTTCGTTGACGTTCATATTGCTCTGGGTGCCGCTTCCGGTTTGCCAGACCGCAAGAGGGAAGTTGCCGTCGAGCTTGCCCTTAAGGATTTCCTCGCAGGCTTTTTCAATGAGTGCGGCTTTTTCCTTAGAGAGCGTTCCCAGCTCGCAGTTTGCCTGAGCTGCTGATTTTTTGAGGATGGCAAAGGCAGCAATCACTTCAGGCGGCATCTTTTCCGTGCCAATGCGGAAGTTCTCAAAACTGCGCTGCGTCTGGGCACCCCAATATTTATCGCTGGGGACGAGGATTTCCCCCATAGAATCATGTTCTTTCCGGAGGGCAGGGCCCTTTGCCGACTTTTTTGTGTCACTCATGATGATCGACCTCCCTTTTTTGTCCTTATTTTGCCATTGTACCATATCCTGCGGGATTTTCCGTGAAAAATTGGGGATCCGTATACCCTTTGGCCCATGTCTGCTGCTTTTTCAGGATCTAAAAAGTTTTTCTTGCCCTTTTGACTCTTTTCCGTCTACAATGGAACTTATCAGCATTTTTGGAAAGGAGCCTTGCTATGGATCTTGCGGCCTACCTATCTTTTTGTTTTGTCATGAGCTTTACTCCCGGTCCCAATAATCTCATGAGCCTTGCCCAGAGCCGGGAACGGACCTTCCGCGGCGCCCTGCCCTTTTTGCTGGGGCTTCATGTCAGTCTCTTTTCTATGTGTACGTTCATCTATCTATTCATCCATGCCTTGGAAGATGTCCTGCCTTTGGTGGATCTTCCCCTGCGCATCTTGGGCGCTGTCTATCTTGTGTACCTGACGATGCGCCTTTTCATGAAAAACGGAGGGGAAAAGAAAAAGGCCATCGATTCCAAACGACTTTTTTTCTCCGCCTTGCTCCTGAACTGGACCAATGTCAAGGTCGCCCTATTCATGATGGTGGGCTATACTTCTTTTCTGCTCCCCGGGGGCTACAGCCCGATGCGGACCTTTCTTCTGGGCATGGTTATGAACCTCATGTGCAGTGCGGCCAATTTTACTTGGGCCTTGGCCGGCTCCCTCTTGGACCGCTTCTTCAAAGCTCACGAAAAGCCTGTCTCCTTGATGATTGCGGCCCTGCTTCTATATTCTGCCGCAAAGATCCTGTTCCCCAGTCTCCTTTAGGACTGGGGCTTTTCTTTTATGGCTGCAAGGCGCTTACTAAAGATCCATCCGGCGAGGAGAAAGGTTACGATTTCTGCTGCTGTCTGGCTTTCAATAAGGCCTATATAGCCGAAGTAAGCGCCCATGACATGCATCAAGGGAATGTAGATGATGGCTTGGCGCAGGGCCGCCACAAGAAGGGTTGTCCTGCCGTCTCCCAGGGCCTGAAGGGAAAAGGTGATGTGGAAATTGAGGAAGGCAAAGGGCGAGGCCAGGCAGCGGAAACGTAGGAAGAGGGCCCCTAATGCCAGGGTCTCAAGGCCGAGGGCACTTTCTGGTCTTGCTGCAATAAAAAGGCCTGCAATAGGGGCCGCGGCGAGCTCATAAAAGAGTACACAAAGAAGCGAAAAGAAAAGTCCTGCGCGGCGGGCCGTCTTGATGAACGCCTTCATGCGTGTGAATTTCCTGGCACCATAATGATAGGCCACAAGGGGCAGCATGCCTTGGCAGATGCCAAGGCCCGTATTAAGGGGAATCCGTTCGGCCTTCATGACGATGCCTAGGGCCGCCAGGGGCGCGTCGCCAAAACCCGCCATGAGGTGGTTCAAAAAGAGGTTTGATGTATCAAAAAGCAGGTTCGTAAGGGCCGAGGGAAAGCCCACGGAAAGGACGGAATGGATCTTTTCTTTGCTCGGCAATCCTTCAGGAAAGGTATAGGCAAGGCAGCTTTTCTTTACGCTTTTTACGAGGGATAAGAGAAAATAGCCCAGGGAAACCAGATTTGAAAGGAGTGTGGCAAGGGCTGCTCCTGTCAGTTCTTCGCCTTGAGGAAGGAGAACGAACATGAAGAGGGGATCAAGGATGATATTGAGTACGGCCCCTAAGGAAAGACCGAAACTTGCTTTTTGGGCAAAGCCGACGCTCCGGAAGAGCTGGGCCAGGGTACCTGATAGGACGGTCGGAAGGGTGCCTAAGGTGACAACCAGAAAGAGGTAGGTCTCCGTATAAGCGTAGGTGGCAGGAGATGCGCCTAAAAGAAGCAGGATGGGGCGGCGCAGGAAATAGAGAGTGAGAGAAAAGAGAAGGGCCCCTGCGAGGCTCCCATAAAGGGAAAAGGCGCTCACCTGACGGGCGCTTTTTTCGTCCCCCTCACCAAGACAGCGGGACATGAGACTGCCGCCGCCGACACCAAAAAGGTTACTCAAGGCGACTGTAATGGCAAAGACGGGAAAGACCAGGGAGACGGCGGCAATCATATAGGGATTGCCCGTACGACCGACAAAAAAGGCGTCGGCAAGATTATAGATGAGGGTAATGAGCTGACTGATGATGGTTGGAATGGCCATGGCCGCAAGGGCTTTTGGCACCGAGGCTTCTTCAAAAAGGGCCTGGTTTCGGTTTTGGTCAAGAGAGGACATAGGAAACGCTCCTTTCATGTTCTGCCCCTATTGTAGCATGGGATAAAGAAAAGGGACCGCGAAAAAAAAATGAGCGGTTCCATGCTCTTTGACCCCATTCCGATTGTCCCATGGACAGTATAGATTCCTCTATGAAAAAAGAGCCTGCGAAAAAATGAAAACATTTCTCCGCAGGCTCGCGTTTGTTTATTCATTATGGGTTTATTACGTTATTGGCAAGAACCGCGACTTTGACAACACAATGGTTATACAGTCTCAAGGTTTTTATTCCCTTAGCTTCTTGCCTGATGAGCTGGGCGCTGGAGGTGACGACACGTGGTTAGGAGGGGAAGCGCCCAGGCGTCAACTATCGTAAATTGTGAGACGGTCTATCGTACGATACGGCATGAGCCCCTTGCCTCATATCGATCCTTTTTAAAGCAAGGGGCTTACGTGCTACATCAAATCAGAGTGATTTTTGCTCCGAGTGGATGTAATCCTAAAGACTGTGCAATAGAGCGTCGGCAAAAAGAGCAGAGTGAGCGCCGTAGCCCCTGTAAGGCCGCAGGCCATGGCAATGGCCATGGCGTTCCAGAAGGGACTGGCAAACATCGGGACAAGACCCAGGATAGTTGTGAGTGCGGCCAGCATGATGGGGCGGAAGCGCACCAGGGAGGCTTCGACAACGGCTTCGTAAGGCGTCATGCCTGACGCTTCATGAAGATCGATCTGCTGGATGATGACCATGGAGTTACGGATGACTGTGCCAATAAGGGCAAAGGAACCTACTTCTGCCATAACGCCCATGGGCGCATTGAAAAGGAGCAGCCCTAAGGCAATCCCCGTGATGCACAGGGGCGCCGTTGCAAGGATGACAAAGAGCTTGCGGATATCCTTCATTTGGAACATGAGAAGAATCAGCATGAGGACGAGCATGCCAGGGATTGGCCCCAGGAGGTACTGTGTGGCCTGTGTGCTGCTTTCAAGCGGGCCATCGATGGCAATGGTAACGCCCGGCGGGAGGCTTTCCCTCAGCCCTTTCATATCTTTCCAGATGGTTTTTGCAACGTCGTTTCCCGTAACCCCTTTGCCGACATCAGCACCGATGGTGATGGTGGGCTGCAGGTTGCGGCGCCAAATCATGTTGTTTTCCATAGTCGGTGTGATGCGGGCCACCTGCGAGAGCGGAATGGAGCCCGACGCAGTTGGAATGGTGATGGCTTCCATGTCGCTTAAGGAATTGCGGTCCTTTTTGTCAAGCTGGAAGACGAGGGGCCGGATTTGGTCACCATCATAATACTCGGCGAAGGCATATCCGGAGACATTGGCGTACAGGACACTGGCTACCGTGCTTCTTGTCAGGCCCAATTGCTTGAGACGGTCATTATCGATTTCAATCTTGACCGCTGGGGCCTTTTCCATCCAGTCGAAGATGGTCATCGTGACGTTGGGGTTCTTTTCCATTTCATCTCGGACCTTAGCTGCATAGGTGCGGCATAGGTCCGCTGTCGGCGCGGAAACACGGAACATGACGGGATAATCCTTCGGCGGTCCGAGAGGAATCGACTTGGAGTAAGCCGTTACTTCCGGCAGTTCCTTTTTGATGATCGTGTCAATCTTTTTGGCAATGCGTTCCCGAGCCTTGACGTCCTTTGCGACCGTGACGAGCTGGGCATAGTTGTCACGGGGCTGGACTGGATTCAGCACGAGAATGAAACGGGGCGAACTTTTGCCGATATAGGCAGAATAGTGATCGACATCGGGATCGCCGTCGATGGCTTTCATGAGGGTATTCATGGCGCGGTCACTTTCCTTGATGCCGGCGCCTTCGGGAAGGTGAAGTTCTGTAATGACCTCAGGCCGCACCGATTCGGGAAAGAATTCCTGTTTGACGAGGGTGAGAAGACCCATGGACCCCAGCAGGCAGGCGAGGGACCCGATGATGACCATCTTGCGATGGCTCAGACACAGATCGATGAGATGACGGAAACGGTTATAAAAGGGTGTATCGTAGCTTTCCTGTTCGATGATTTTGGGCCTGATCCATTCGTAGCCCAAGGTCGGGGCCACCGTCTGGGATACAAACCAGGAAAACATGAGGGTAATGGTGATGACCGGAAACAGGGAGCCCGCAAATTCCGATACATTTGAATTGGCAAAGGCAATCGGAAGAAAACTGGCACAGGTGATCATGGTTCCAAAGCAAAGAGTCATGCCATTTGTCTTAAAGGCGTAGGTGGCTGCATCAAGGCGGTCCATGCCTTCGCTCATCTTGACCTCCATGAGCTCGACGACGACGATCGCGTCATCGACGAGCATCCCAAGGGAGATGATAAGGGCCCCTAGGGATATCTTATGCAGGTCGATTCCCATGAGGTACATCCCTACAAAGGAGCCCATAAGGACAAGGGGAATGCAGACGGAAATGACATAGCCGCATTGGCGCCCCATGGAAAAGAGGCTCACTACAAGGACGATAAGGATGGCTTCATAGAGCCCTTCCGTAAACTCACTGATGGAATCCTCGACGACCTTGGGCTGGTTGGCGACTTGGGAAAGATCCATCCCCAAGGGCAGTTCTGCTTTCATTTTTGCTGTCAGTTTTTCCAAGTTATGGCCCAGGGTGATATTATTGCCGCCATCTTTCATGGAAATGGCGATGCCGATGGCTTCTTTGCCGTTGGCATACATCTTGGGTTCAGGCGGGTCAGGGTATTCCTGGGTTACGCTGGCAATATCCCCCAAACGGAAGGTTCGTCCGCCCTGTGTAATAAGGATGCCGCGGATCTCATCAAGGGCCTTTGTCATGCCTGTAACCCGGATCTGGACATTGTCCCCTTTGGCATCGATCGTTCCTGTGGCTGCCATGGCTGTTTCACCGCGGATGGCACTGGTGACGCTGTCAAGGGAAAGACCCAGTTCGGCAAGTTTGGTATTGGACATGCGGACGTAGATATTCATGGGCTGCTCGCCAATGAGTTCTACCTTGGATACATCGGGAACCGTGTAAAACTGGCGCTTTAGTTCTTCGGCCTTGACGCGCAGGTCTTCCTTGGAAAAGCTGTCCGATGTGAGGGCGTAGATATTGCCGTAGACGTCGTCAAAACGATCATCGAAGTAAGGACCATAGATGCCGTCCGGCAGTTCTGACTGATGATCGTTGACATAATTGCGGACTTCCAGCCAATGCTTGCGGACTTCGCTGTTGGGGACCTGTTCCTTTAGGATGACGTTTACGACCGAAACACCGGGGCGGGAATAGCTCGTGATATAGTCGATGTCCGGTGTGGCTTGGACCATTTTGTCCAGCTTGCTTGTCACAAGTTCCTGCATTTCATCTGCCGTGGCCCCAGGCCAGGCCGCGGAAATGACCATCTGGCGGACGACAAAGTTCGGGTCCTCACTGCGGCCCAAGCTGCGGAAGGAAAAGATGCCGGCAAGGAAGATGAGGACCGTAAAGAAATAGACGACTTGCCGGTGCTTGACGCACCAACGGGATAGATTGAGGTTCATCAGGTGTCACTTCCTTCCACTTTGACTTCCATCCCTTCCTTGAGTTTGCTGATACCGCCTGTGACGATGCGGTCTCCTTCTGTCAGACCATCGGTAATCGTAACCGTGTCATCTTCGTAACTGCCCAAGGTGACAGGATGCAGAAAGACGCGGCCATCTGTGACAACCCAGACGCCGGTCTTCCCGGCAGCTTCATAAAGGGCGGAACGGGGAATCATGAGGGCGGCTGTACCTTTTTTTATCAAAGCCACTTTTGCGGTCATGCCGAGCTGCGCCCCTTGAGGCATTTGCGTGAGGGAAACCCGGACCTTGTAGGTCTTTGTAGCCGGGTCTGCCATGGGGGAGATGTAACGGACCGTACCCGCTGCTTCTTCGTTATGAAGGGCCCAGAAAGTTACCGTAACAGGAGTTCCCGGTGCCATGGAAGCAAGGCGACTTTCGGGAACGTAGATCTCAACTTCCCGCTGTCCGTCCTGGATTACGGTTGCCATAGGGCTTCCCGCTGCGGCGACTTGACCCACTTCGCCGGAAAGGGCGGCCACGACACCGTCATGATCGGCCGTAAGTTCTGTGTAGCTGAGCTGGTTCTGGGCCGTTTGGAGGCTGGCTGATGCCTGGGAAAGAGCGGCACTGGCGGCTTCTTCTTCGGTCCGATACTGGTCCCATAAGGAGGCACTGACGGCCCCTTCATTATAGAGGGCTTCGTAGCGGCGGGCATTTTCGCGGGCAAGCTTGGCTCGGCTGGCGGCGGCGTTTACGGCTGCTTCGGCATTCCGGACCTTTTCCCTTACATCTTTGGGATCGATGGTCATGAGGACGTCTCCGGCTTTTACCGTATCACCAAGGTTTACGAGACGTTTGGTGATGCGGCCGTTTACCTGGAAGGAAAGGACGGATTCATATTTGCCCCGAACCGTGCCTGGATAGGTGTAGGTCCCGCTCGTTTCATCCGTACCGACCGTTATGGTCCTTACATAAGGAATGGTCTTGACGGACTTGGGTGGGAAAAAGATCTGGTAGAGGGCGCGCCCCAAAAGGATGAGCAACAAAAGTGCGGCAATCAGGGCAATCTGTTTTCTATGATGGACCAAATAGGCTTTGAGCTGATTCATGGCTGGGGACTCCTTTCTGCTCTTTTCATGGGCGTAATGACAAAATCGATGAGTTCATCGAGGATTTCTTCTGCTGGCCTTTGATCGGGATTAAGGGGCGTTGACCGGTCTTTGACGAGGTAGAGGGTTTCAGTAATGGATTCTACCGTAAAGATGATATGGAAAAGCGTCCTTTCATCGGAAAATGCTTTCAGGAGACCTTCCTCGGCGGCCGTCTGGAAAAGGGATCCCAAATAGCTTTCCATGGAAAGGATCCTCTGCCAAACCGTGTCGTCAAGAAGCCCTGAGGGCATGATGAGTTCCTTGTAGCAAAGATCAAGGTGTCCTGATGGATCAAGTTGGGTGCGGAGCAGGGCCTTCAGGAAATAATGGATTTTTTGCAGGGAATCAAGAGAAGTCTCCTTTGTTTCCTGCTTGAGGTCATCGATGATTGCGAGCTGCCGGTCCACGACAGCACGGTATAGGTCCTTTTTGCCCCCGAAATAATAGGAAATAAGGGCAGGACTGCAGCCAGCCTTTTCTCCCAGTTCCTTGATGGTGACGGGATAGTATCCTTTTTGTGTAAACAACACTTCCGCCGCCGTAATAAGGGCCTTGATCGTAAGGCCGGGATCCCGTTTTTTCATGGCCATCTTCCCTTCCAATAATTAATTGATTGATTAATTAAGAATTAGTATATCACTCTTTTATTGTTTTGTAGAGTAGGAAAGAGGCAGGGGGCTTTCAAAAACAAAAAAACTTGTTATAATAAAAAAGAATTTACAAACAAAAGTTTGATTATTGGAAAGAAGGCGATCTATCATGACATGTCTGCATCCAGCAGCGCTGCTTTTGACTTTTGTCCTTACCGTGGGAAGTACGGCGGCTTTTGCCGCCCCGGACCTTACGGAAGCCCTTAAAAAAGACGGAGGCGGTCCAGCTGCCTACCTCCATCAATTCGATCAAACGGATTCCCCCTATTATGTTCATCCTGATTTTTATCGGATGAAGTCCCATGGCTCATTGCTTCTCCTTTCCCACTACAGGACGCATCAGCAGGAAACGGAATATACCTGCGGGCCGGCAGCGGCACTTACGGTAGCTGAATATTTTCTCGGCAAGGCGCCCCACAGCGAAATGGAAATCGCCCGCATCATGGAAACGCATCCGTGGGGAATGGAGGACGTAGGAACAACGACAAAAGGAATGGTGCGTTATTTTGCCGGTATGGGCTGGACGGTCCATTCTTCCCTTATGGACGGAGCCCCGGAAACCTATGAGGCCTTTGCGGCATTTGTGAAGCAGAACCTTTCCCAAGGCATTCCCATTATGGTGGAAAACGTGGATTGGGGCGGCCATTGGCGCGTCATCATCGGGTTTGATTCCCTTGGGGATGACAAGGGGGCCAACGATGTCCTGATCATGGCCGATCCCTATGACACGACCGATCATCTGCAGGACGGCTACGGCATTGTCCCCAGCCAGCGCTTTTATTATACGTGGTTTGACGCGAAGCTATTTCGCCCTGGTGAAGCGGATCGGCAGTGGCTGACAGCTGTCCCGCCTCAAAAACTGAAGAAAGGGACGCACTGATATGGAATTGATCCTTCTCGCCCTCTTGTTGGGCGCCCTCCTTTTTACCATTATCCTGCTCTTCCAGATGCAGCGCTCGCTTCGGGAACGGGATGCCTACGAGGCCGAGGTGGCCCGGCAGAATGCAGAACAGCTGCGTTCGAGCCTCGATCAGAAGGTGACCCTGTCCATGAGTGTTGTCAGCGACCGGCTTCAGCAGGTGAGCCGCAGCCTGGGAACGCTCCAGAGCCTTTCCCAGAATGTGGGGGATCTTAAGAAGGTTATGGGGAATGTCAAAAATCGCGGCATTTGGGGTGAAATGCAGTTGGCGCGCCTGCTTAGCGATATGCTGGCCCCGGATCAGTACGGAACGAATGTAGCCATCCGGCCAAGGAGCCAGGAACGAGTGGAATTTGCCATCTGTCTTCCCGGGAAGGATGGAAAAACACCTGTCTGGCTTCCTATTGATGCAAAGCTGCCCCAAGAAGATTACCTGCGTCTTTTGGAAGCCCGTGAAACAGGCGATGAGGAAGCTGCGCAGCAGGCTTTAAAAGGATTGGCGGCTCGGGTGAAGCAGGAAGCCCGGGATATTCGGGATAAATATATTGCCCCGCCGTACTCAACGGATTTTGGCATCCTCTATCTGCCCCTTGAAGGGCTCTTTGCGGAAGTGACCTCTGTGCCCGGCCTGCTGTCGGAACTGCAGCAGAAATATCGTGTGACCGTAGCCGGTCCGACGACGCTTGCCGCACTCATCAATAGCCTGCTCATGGGCTTTAGGACCCTCATGGTGGAGAAAAAGACGAGTGAGGTCTGGCGTTTTGTGGTCCGGATCCAACAGGATATGGAAAGCTTTGACCTTGCCGTGGAGCGGGCCCAGAAAAAAATAGCCGATGCGGCTTCTGCCTTGGATGCCGTATCCCAGCGTTCCAAGATCTTGAAGGACCATCTTGCCCGAGCAGAAAAATTTTCAAATGCCCTTGACAAACAAAACGAAAAAAACTAAAATACAGGGCATAAAGTTCAAAACATTTAATCTATATCATTAAAATTATTGATGAAGGAGAATAGTACAGGCCCCTCATCCTCCAAGAGAGCCGCAGTAAGGTGGAACGCGGCAGGGTGAGCCCTGGAATCCGCTCCGGAAACGATGGGGAAAGAACCTATCCGGGCAGCGCGGCCGTTACCCCGCTTGAAGGCCCATTGGGCAAAACAAGGTGGCACCACGTGAGAGCTTCTCCCGTCCTTGGCGATTGTTGTCGCAGGGATGGGAGTTTTCTTTTTACGGGGGCCGTGAGGAGGAAGGATCATGGAAAAACAAAAAGTACTCGTAGCGGAACGGATTTCGGATAAGGGGGTGGCCTGCCTAAAGGCCGAGAAGACCCTCGATGTGACTGTTGATTTTGATATCAAGCGGGAGAATCTCCTAAGGGTCATTGGGGACTATGATGCCCTCATTGTCCGCAGTGTAACAAAGGTCAACGAGGAGCTGTATGATGCGGCAAAAAAACTCAAGGTGGTTGGCCGGGCCGGCAATGGCGTGGATAATATCGACCTTGACGGTGCCACCAAACGGGGCATCATTGTAGTCAATACGCCGGAAGCCAATATCATTTCGGCTGCTGAACACACGATCGGCCTCCTGCTTGCAAGCTGCCGCAATACGGTCCGGGCCAACAAGATGCTTGAAGAGGGCATCTGGGAACGCAAGGACCTCAAAGGAAGCGAACTTTATCATAAAACGCTTGGCATCATTGGTCTTGGCCGCATCGGGGCCCTTGTTACAAAGCGTATGCATGCTTTTGATATGCGCGTCATTGCCTATGATCCTTATATTCCTGACTCCCGTTTTCAGCGCCTTGGTGTGGAAAAATGTGAGACCCTGGATGATTTGCTGAAAGAAGCGGATGTCATCACCATCCACACGCCTAAGACGGAAGAGACGGTCAATATGCTGGGCGCGGCTGAATGGAAGAAATGCAAGAAAGGCGTCCGCGTCGTCAACTGTGCCCGCGGCGGACTCTACAATGAACAGGACCTTGCCGAAGCGGTGAAGGCTGGGATCGTAGCAAGCGTCGGGCTTGACGTTGTGGTAGATGAACCCAAACCCATTTCTCCCCTCATCGGGATGCCTCAATGCGTTGTAACGCCCCACCTTGGAGCCAGCACTTTTGAAGCCCAGGATAAGGTGGGCCTTGCCATAGCCGAGGAAGTCATCAATGTCCTCAGCGGCAAGATGGTTCCCAATGCTGTAAACCTTCCTGCCATTGCGGCAACGGAACTGGAAGATTTGCGGGGCTTCCTTGCCTTGGGAGATGCTTTGGGAAAACTCTACTACCAATTGAAAAAAGCACCAGTGGAACGGCTGGAGATTGTTTATGAAGGAGCCGCGGCCCAGCAGGAGACGCAGATGGTGACCCGCAGCATCCTTCAAGGTCTCCTGACACCGGTCCTGCGGGAACGGGTCAATATGGTCAATGCTGAACTGGCTGCTGAAACGCGGGGCATTACCGTAACAGAAGGCAAGGTCAAGGGGGAGGGCCGCATGAACCGAGTGGCTGTCCGCATCGGGGCCGGTAAGGAAAGCTTTACGGCAGCTGGAATGGTGACGCCGGATAATCAGCCCCATATTACGGAAGTCGAAGGCTATCAGTTCGATACGGTCCCGGCACCTTATATGATTTTTGCCCGCAATGATGATAAACCGGGGATGATCGGTCAGATAGGAACCCTTCTGGGCGCCGGTCACGTCAACATTGCGACCATGCAGGTCAGCCGCAAGAAAAAAGAAGGGACGGCCATGATGATGCTCACCGTTGACAGTGCGGTCGATGGGACAACCCTTGAGATTGTACGGAACCTTGACGGCATCGTTGATGCCAAACTGGTACGGCTCTGATCAGAGCCGCAAAAAAGGACTGGAAAAGAAGGGAAATCCTTCTTTTCCAGTCCTTTTTCAAGGTCAGTCGATGTCCGCCATTTCCATTCTTTTGAAGCGGGTGGACACAAGGTCGAGAAAATCCTGCTCCATCTGGGATGGCTTGGTCTCCTTTTTTCGGATGGCACCAAAGCGAAACCGTTCCTCGCAGCCAAGGAGCGGCACGGAGATGACTCCGTAGAGGGAATCTTGGTCCCGGAATTCCATGATGCCCACTGTAAAGAAATTGGTCCGCGACAGGAGCCGCATCTGTTCCTGACGGTCATTGACGTAGATGATCTTGCGGGCATTGTTCAGGTCAATGGGGCCTGATTCCGTGGTCAGATGGTAGATAAAATCCTCATACTGGCCAATATAGCGGACAAAGCCGTAGTCGATGAGTTCCCGGATGTCGATGCCGTGACGTCCAACAGTGCGGATGAGTTCATGTTCTGAGGAAAGGCAGACGTAAGGCCGAAAGGTGGCAAGGGGCTCATAGATAAGACCCTGCTCCTCAAAGTTCTTGGCAAGATCGTCCGCCTCTTTTCCGGCCATATGGAGAATGCCGATGTTGGAGCGGTTTTCCTTTACGTCCTGGACGACATCGAGGGTAGCCCCTTCACAAAGCCGGCCCGTAAAACTGTCGATGTCCTGATAGCGGCGGCAAATCTCGTTGTAGCATTCTGCTGTATGGGAAAAGCGGGTCATGCTTACGTTAAGGCAGCTTTTTTCGATGCGGTGGGCATTCACCATGTTCTGGAGACGGTCCATTTCCTTGAGGATGACCTGACAGTGGAGGAGGATACGCTGACCGTCGACAGTAAGTTTTGTCCCGTGGCTGGTTCGGCGGAAAAGGGTGAGTCCCATTTCTTTTTCCAGCTGGCGGATGATATGGCTCAGCTGGGGCTGGGAAATATAGGCCGCTTTGGCTGCTTGGGTAATGGAACCATATTTGGCGACGGCGGCAAAATAGCGTAAATTATTTGTATCCATGGTGATTTCCTTTACTCATTGATTCCGATGCAGTGATATAGGTATTATACCATAGGAATGAGGGCGAAAGATGTTTTCATGAGGGCCATTTATAAATGCAATACCCCATATGCAGCATTCCAATTATCGCTGGTCCCTTTATTTTCATTATAATAGAAATGAAAATATTCGAACTATTGTCAAAACAATAAAAAGGAAGTGCGAACATGGTAGAAATCCTAGATGCAATCGACAGTGTCCTCTATTACCCCATCCTGCTTGTGGTCATGGCTGCGGCCGGCCTTTATTTCAGCCTCCGCATGGGCTTTGTTCAGATCCACCGGCTCCCTGAAGGCATGCGCCTTGTCATGGCAAAGCCAACGGACGAAAAAGGGACGAGCCCCTTCCAAGCGCTGATGGTTTCCTCGGCTGCCTGCGTTGGAACGGGCAACATCATCGGCATTTCCACGGCAATCTGCCTCGGCGGCCCCGGTGCCGTTTTCTGGATGACCGTCATGGCCCTTATTGGGGCTGCGTCATCTTTTGTGGAATGTACCTTGGCCCAGATTTACAAGCGGAAAAATTCCGATGGGACAAGCTATGGCGGACCGGCTTATTACATTGAAGATGCCCTCCACAACAAGACCCTTGCCACGGCCTTTGTTGTCTTCCTGCTCCTGACCTATTCCTTTGGTTTTAACCTTGTCTGCTCCTACAATGTACAGTCCACCTTCTCTGTCTACAGTTTCTATGATCCCAGTGTGACGCCTGCCATCATCGGAGCCATCCTTGCCATCTTGTGCGGGGCCTGTGTCATGGGCGGTGCCAAACGGATCGAAAAGGCGGCCAGTATCCTCGTGCCCTTCATGGGTGTGGCCTATGTCGTCGTAACGGCCATCGTCCTTGTCATGAATATTGGCATGATTCCCCATGTCATTGCCATGATCCTCGAAGATGCGTTCAACTTCAAGGCTATCCTCAGCGGTGTAGCAGGTAGCTGCCTTGTCATGGGCATCAAACGCGGCCTGTATTCCAATGAATCAGGTGTCGGGTCCGCACCAAATGCCGCTGCTTCCGCCATCGTGTCCCATCCGGTCAAACAGGGTCTTGTGCAGATGCTTACAGTCTATATCGATACCATCATCCTCTGCAATGCCACGGCTTTCATGTGCTTTGTTTCCGGTGTGGTCCCGACCAAGGAAACAGCCGGTGCGGTTTGGGTACAAAACTCCCTTTTCAGCGAGCTGGGACATTTTGGACCGCTCTTTATTACTGTGGCCATGCTGATTTTCTCCTTTACGACCCTCATCGGCAATATCTATTATTGTGAAAATGGACTTGCGTACCTGAACGGTAAGAAGATGCCGAGCCCGTCCTTTATGAGAGGGTTCCACATCTATGCTATCCTCATTGTCTTTATTGGGGCCATCATTCCTATGACGGCGGCTTGGAGCCTTGCCGATATCACCATGGGCGGTATGACACTTATCAACTTGCCGGCTTGTGTTGCTCTATCCGGCGTTGTCATCAAGGCCTACAAGGACTACGAAAAGCAAAAAGCGCAGGGTCTTGATCCTGTCTTTAAAGCGGAATCCATCGGGATGGACCCCGAGGAACTCGACTTCTGGAAATAATTTCATTGAGAAAGGGGTTACACACTATGGCAGCTGATGTACAATCCATTTTGGAAATGGCCCTTGAAAAAGGACGCAACGTCCTTTATGAGGGCAAGGTGGCAAGCTACATCCCGGAACTTGCCAAGGCCGATTCGTCCAATCTTGGCGTCTGCCTCATGAAAAAAGATGGGACCATCTATAAGGCAGGGGATTACAACATCCCCTTCACCATGCAGAGCATTTCCAAGACGTTCTCCCTTATCCTGGCGCTCCAGACGGCAGGCTACGATAAAGTCTTCAGTAAAATTGGCATGGAGCCGACGGGGGATCGCTTTGACAGCATCCTGCAGCTGGAACTAAAGGATTGGCGTCCTTTCAATCCTATGATCAACGCGGGTGCTATCGTTACGGCAAGCTGTGTGGAAACGGAAGATCCCTTCGGCAGCTTCCTGGAACTTGTTCGCAAGGTCTGCAGCAATCCCCGCATCAGCCTTAATGAAGAGGTCTATCGGTCTGAAAAACGGACGGGGACGCGGAACCGTTCCATTGCTTTTCTTCTAAAGAGTGACAATGTCCTTGATGGGGAACCGGAAGATATCCTCGATATTTATTTCCGCATGTGCTCTGTCATGGTGACGGCCAAGGACCTTGCCCGTTACGGTATGGTCCTTTCCAATCACGGTGTCGATCCTGATACGGGTGAGCAGCTGATTGATCCCACTATTGTACGGATTGTGACGACCCTCATGATGCTCTGCGGCATGTACGATGAATCGGGCGAATATGCAGTTAAAGTCGGACTGCCCAGCAAGAGTGGTGTCGGCGGCGGCATCGTGGCCATTTCCCGAAAGGGCGTGGGCATTGGCACCTTTGGGCCGATGCTCAATAAAAAAGGAAACTCCGTCGGCGGTGAAAAGATCCTGCAGGTCCTTTCCCGGGAACTGGGTCTCCACGTTTTTGACCTGGCAACCTTCTGATGCTGAAAGGTCACAGGCTTTTGGTTAAAAAGATGACCAGCTCCTTTTGGAACTGGTCATCTTTTTATGATTCTTTCTCTTTGTCAGAATTGAATTGGCTGCCTCCGCTGGTGACCCATTTTTCAAGGTCTGAAAGACGGAATTTCCACTGCTTTCCAATTTTGACGGCTGGAATGCCGCGTTTTTCACGCAGCCAGGAACGAACCGTAACCACACTGACCCCCAGGTAATTCGCTGCTTGTTCAATGGATACCCATTTATCCATGGGGTCGACTTGATGTGTATTGTTTTCTTTGGGCATATGTTTTCTCCCTCCCCATAACTGCGTCTACTCTCCGGTCAAGCATATAGCGGGCCTGACAATCTGAAAAGGATCGATAGCTTCCAGGATGCTCCATCTTCCTGGATGATAGCCATGATTTTTCCTATCAATGATGAAAGCTATCAAAGAATAGAGTCGTTTTTCGTTTGCTATTATTATATACTGAAAGGGTAGTGAAAAACAATTATTATTTCGGAAAAAACTTGATTAAATAGTCTAAAAGGGTACCTCTCGGGAATTTGTTTTCTTTCCTGCTGACTCATGGTACAATGCGAAGAGAATCTTCTGGGAGGGAAATATGAGCTGTCACGCTTGGTGTACGATCAATCCGCTGATGAAGGCCTATCACGATCAGGAATGGGGCGTTCCGCTCCATGATGATCGGGCCCTTTTTGAATTCTTGATGCTTGAGGCCTTGCAGTGCGGACTGAGTTGGGATCTTATCCTCAAAAAACGAGCGGCGTTAAAAGAAGCGTTTAGGGGGTTTGACCCTATATCCATTGCCGCCTTTGGAGAACGTGATGTGGCCCGCATCATGGCTGCGGATGGGGTTATCCATTCGGAACGCAAGATTCGGGCCGTCATCAAAAATGCCCAGGCCTATCTTGCCATTGCCAAGGAATATGGCAGTTTTGACCGCTATCTATGGGGCTATACGAAGGGGAAGACCCTCTTTTACAAAGGGCATGGGACAGGGACCCTCCCGACCGCCAATGGCCTATCTAGGGCTATCAGCCGGGATCTTAAGAAGCGGGGCTTTTCTTTTGTCGGCCCTGTTACCATCTATTCCTACCTTGAAGCTGTCGGCGTCATCAACGATCATGATGAATCATGCCCTCGCTATAAAGCACTCTTTAGCCTCAGCGATGCGGTCTGGGCCGATCCCTTTGAAGAAAGCCGACCTTTTTGGAAAGGAACACAATGATGAAAAAAACACATCAATATGGGGTTATGCTCGTCCTCATTGGGGCAACACTATGGGGAAGCAGCAGCAATAGCTTGGAATACCTCATGACCTACCAACATTTTTCCTGGGATACGGTCCTTGCAATCCGCATGTTTGTCACAGCCGCGGTCTTTCTTTTGATCAGCGGCCTGCGAGGGGAAAAGCTCCTGGAGCCTGTCAAAAAGGATTTTTTTAGGCTCATTCGCTTTACGGTCCTGGGTCTTTATACTATGCAGGTTCCCTTTACGATTGCCATCCATTACAGCAATGCAGCAACGGGAACGGTCCTGCAGTATCTCATGCCCGTTATCCTGCTGGGCTATTACCTTATTTTGGAACGGCGGCGTCCTCGTCGGCGGGAAGCGGTGGCGGCCTTTCTTGCCATTGTCGGAACATTCCTCATTGCGACAAAAGGGGAGGGAGCGGCGCTTGCCATCTCTCGGGAAGCCCTTTTTTGGGGCATCCTGAGCGCCTTTGGCATGGCCTTTTATACGGCTTTTGCTGCTGAGCTCCTGCACCGTTATCCAACTTTTCTGATCATCGGGTGGGGGAGCCTGGGCAACGCCCTGCTCCTTATGGTCCTTAACCATCCAACCCTTGAAGGGACCCTGTGGACGGGAAGCACCTTTGCCGCCTTTGGCGTCATCATTGTCCTAGGAACCCTTATTGCTTATACGGTGTACCTTGAAAGCACCAAATATATCCCCGCCTCGGAAACGGGTGCCCTTGCGGCTTTTGAACCGCTATCTGCTTATGCGGTCTCCATTCTCTTTATGGGAAACCATGTGGGTTTTGTGGAAATGGCTGGCGCCCTGTGCATCATGGTCATGGTGTGGATGCTTTCCAAAAAGGCCTGAGCAGATAAATCATCATACGACTCATCATATGAACGGACAAGCAAACTGTAACATTTGAAATGGCCGAATCTCCCTTGGTGGAGAGATTGCCTAAATAGTTGACAGGCCATTTTGTACCCCCTATAATCAATTCATATTTTAAAACTATGAATTGATTATAGGGGGTATTATGATGAGTGAAGGAAAACCGTACCATTTTGAAACACTGCAGCTCCATGTAGGACAGGAACAGCCGGATCCCTCAACGGGGGCCCGCGCGGTACCGATTTACATGAGTACATCCTACGTCTTTAAGGATTCTGCCCAAGCATCGGACCGCTTTGCCTTAAAGGACGCGGGCTTCATTTACAGCCGGCTGGGGGATCCAACAAGTGATGTCCTTGAAAAACGCCTTGCTGCACTGGAAGGCGGCGTCGGGGCGCTTGTGACCGCAACAGGGGCAGCGGCCATCAGCTATACCATCCAGGCCCTTTGCCATAAGGATGACCACATTGTGGCCGCTACAACCATCTATGGCGGGACCTATAACCTTTTTGCCCATACTCTGCCTGACTTTGGCATCGAAACGACCTTTGTCGATCCGACAAAGGGCCCGTCCGTTTTTGAAGGGGCTATCCGGGAGAATACGCAGCTCCTTTACATTGAGACCGTAGGCAATCCGAATGCCAACCTCATTGACATCGGTGCCGTGGCGGAGATCGCCCATAAACATGGAATCCCCCTTGTGGTGGATAACACCTTTGCTACGCCTTACCTCGTTCGTCCTTTCGAGTTTGGGGCTGACATCGTTGTCCACTCGGCTACGAAATTCATCGGTGGCCATGGCACGACCCTGGGCGGCGTTATTGTGGACAGCGGTAAGTTTGATTGGGCTGCATCGGGGAAATTCCCTTGGCTTGTAGAGGCAAATCCAAGCTATCATGGCCTGAGCTTTACACGTGATGTGGGGGCGGCTGCTTTTGTTACTTATGTTCGGGCCGTCATCCTCCGCGACTTGGGAGCTACCCTGTCCCCTTTTGCGGCCTTTATGCTCCTTCAGGGAACGGAGACCCTTTCCCTGCGCGTAGAACGGCAAGTAGAAAATGCCCTTAAGGTGGTTGACTTCCTTGCCCATGAGCCCCATGTGGCCAAGGTAAATCATCCTTCCCTTGACAATCATCCTGATCATGAGCTCTACCGGAGATACTTCCCCCATGGCGGGATCAGCATCTTTACTTTTGAAATCAAGGGCGGTCCGGAAGCGGCCCGTACCTTCATCGATCATTTGAAGGTCTTTTCTCTTCTGGCGAATGTAGCAGATGTGAAAAGCCTTGTGATCCATCCGGCTTCAACGACCCATTCACAGATGACGGAAGAAGAACTCCTTGATTCGGGGATTACGCCGTCAACCATCCGCCTTTCCATAGGGGCGGAACATATTGATGATCTCTTGGAGGATCTTAAAACAGGCTTTGCTGCCCTGGATCATTGACCTCTTTTTTGAGAGGGCTGCCGCTGCCGCGGCGGCCCTTTTTTCGTTTGAGAGGTGGTTCTTGTTATGGCGCGGGCGGCTTTCTTCGTGATACAATAGGCGCAGAAAAGAAAAACGATTTCAAACATAGGAGGTGCTGTCAGAATGAACGCAAAAATGAGGTGCGGGCTCATGCTCGTGGTGAGCCTGATCATCGGAGCTCAGGCCGCTTCTGCCGCCGAGCATCTTGCCATCGTGACCCAAAAGGGCCGGGCAGGCGCCATCGACCAGCAGGGACGGGTGGTCCTGCCCTTGGAATATAAGAAAATCGAAGTGGAACAAGGAGGAACAGACGCTGTTATCCTTGTTGAAAAAGATGGGAAATATGGAATGTATGACCGAACGGGCAAGGCCATCATCGCTCCGACCCTTAAGAAGGTGGGGGCCTTCAGCGACGGAATGCTTGCGGCCCGGGATCAGGAAGGATGGACCTTTTATGACCGAACGGGCAAGGCCCTTATCTCCCATTATGATGAGGTGGGCCCTTTTTCCGAAGGCCTTGCGGCTGTGAAAAAGGATGGGAAATGGGGCTATATCGATAAACAGGGGACGTATATCCTTAAGCCTCAGTATAAGAAGGCACAGCCCTTTAAAGAAGGGTATGCGGCCGTCAAGCTCCAGGACCGCTGGATGTATGTCAAAAAAGATGGAACTGCCCTTCTTGTCGGAAAGGCAAAGGCTGTCAGCGACATGAGCCAGGGCGTGGGCATCATCGATGGCAGCTGGCTTATGGACACAACGGGTGCCCGCTACGCCAAATTAAAGGCTTATGACTATGTCGGTTCTTTTGATGAAGGTGGATTGGCCCGCGTCGGGGTAAGACGCCGTCAACGCTCCGTCTTTGATTATGTTTCCATCGGTTGGGGCTGGGGCGGACACTGGGGTGTCGGCTTCCCTGGCTGGAGTTGGGGCCCCTTTGATCTTGGCTGGGGCTGGAGCGATGCAGGATACCATCATCATGGATGGGGCGGCGGTATTTCCATCATTCCGGGAGAAATCATCCATCCGTCGAACCTTTATATGGGTGCCATCAATAAGCAGGGGCAGGAAGTCATTCCCGCAAATTACCGGGCCCTGTCGCCTTTCCGTGAAGGCCGTGCTTTGATCGTTGACCGCGAGGGTCGCTTTGGGATGATTGACCGCAGCGGAAACGTGGTCATCCCAGCTTCCTATGATGAACTGGGACCTTTTGAAAAAAACCGTGCTCCCTTTGCCTATGATAAGCATTGGGGATTCATCGACGAATCCAATAAGATCGTCATTGAAAACCGCTTTACAAAGGTGACTCCCTTTGTCTCCGATGCTGCAGCCGTTCTTGACGGCGGGAAGGCTGCCCTTATTGACCTTAATGGCATAAATCTTGTCGCGCCCCAGGAAGGCTACAGCGACGTAGGGACCTATGCCCAGGATCGCTTCCCTATTATGGACAAAAAGAGCGGTAAATGGGGATATATGGATAGGAAGGGAACTCTTGTCATTCCTGCTGTGTATGATGAAGCTGGAATTTTTGACTAAGTATTATAGAATAGAAAAAATATTGACGTGAATGTAAAAGCATTCCATAATAGAGCACAGCCATTCAAATAAGCTCGGCAGCTTGCGGATACTGGGGAAACAAGAAATCTCGGATTCGCTGGCGCCCTGCATCATACGATGTTTCTCCCGGAACGGATTGGTTCCGGGTTCTTTTTTATCACTAAAAGTCAAAAAGATTAAAATAATTAGCACTCAACTATTGACAGTGCTAAAAAATCGTGCTATGATAATCCCAGAACGAAGGAAAGGAAGGCCCCCCAAAAGGGGCAGGGTTCCTCTTCTCCGCTCCAGGAAAAGAAAAGACCTGTGTGAAGGCCGTAATATTTGATTGGAGGAATGACTTATGTTACTGCCGAGCATTTTTAATGACAATGTGTTTGATGATTTTATGGATGGCTTTGATTCCTTTATGGATCGCAGCGCCCTTTATGGAAAACATGGTAAGAACCTCATGAAGACCGATGTCCGCGATGTGGGTGACCATTATGAACTGGATATGGATCTGCCGGGCTTTAAGAAGGATGAAATCCATGCAGAACTCGAAAATGGCTATCTGACCATTTCCGCTGAAAAGAGCCTTGATAAGGGCGAAAAGGACAAAGCAGGCCATTATATTCGCCGCGAACGGAGCTTCGGCCATTCGAGCCGTACTTTCTACGTCGGTGACGGTGTGAAGGAAAGCGATATCAAGGCAAAATACGCCGACGGGATCCTGCAGCTGTCAATTCCCAAGAAGGAACTGCCGCAGTCTGAAAACAAAAAGATGATTGCCATTGAAGGCTGATCAAAAACGCTGGGAGTTTTTCGGTTCTTTGTCAAATTTTGGGGTGCTAAAGTATCTATGCACTCCTGGAGAGGACA
>UPXT01000023.1 GCA_900538365.1 uncultured Acidaminococcus sp.
CCTTTTTCAATATTTATTTGTCCATGACCCCACAAATTTCCGTGAAGAACCAATTATTTTGGTTTCTATTAGCTGCAACTTGTACAAGCCTTACAGCAAGTAGTGACAAGTTTGTCCTCATGCGTATCCATGAATAAGATCATACTTGGGGTAAGGGGGCGCCTTCTTTACCCTATTTTTATATCTCGAACAGAAAAAAGACGCAAAAAAGAGGCTGCAAAGAAATGATGGACTCATTTTCTTGTAGCCTCCGCTGCACTCAAACCCACCTAAAAAATAGGAAATCTAACAGCCGCGATTAAGTGGAAAGGAGTGACCACGTCAGAGGATGATTTGCCGCCTTTATTATTGTCCAAAGTAGAGGTGGCGGCAGATGGCATCCATGATTTTTTCTTCCCAGATGTAGTTGCCGCTGTAAATCCCGGCACTTCGCGGGTCTTCATCTTCTGCAATGGCTTCGCCGTTCATGATGTAGAGGAAACCGTTTTGGGTTCCCGGTACGACAAAGACGCCGGCAAGAAGGCCATAGGCCTCCCCTGTATGGCCCCACAGGTCAAGGACGTGGTCTTTGACGACGCGGCTTGTTCCCGTCCCTTTGATGGGGTAAAGGGCAAGACCATAGCCTTCGATGGAACCGTTATAGGTATCACCATTTTTATGGGCCGCGGTATAGGACCATTGAGGGGTCATCATTTCCCGGACAAGGGCGGAAGAAAGGACGCGTTTGCCATTGAAGGTTCCCTTATTGATGAGAAGACGCAGGACATGGGAAAGTTCTTCGTAGGAAATGCGGAGCCCGCCTTGGGGAGCAAAGATGGTTCCGTTGGTTCCGACTTTGTAGCCTGAAAGGCTGTAGCCGCTTGGCGCAAGGGAAGGGCTGGGCTGACGGCCTCTAAAATCATCAACTTGGGGAATCCAAGGACCAAATTCGTTCCAGTTGCTGCCCCTGTTTTTCCGATAGACGGTTCCTAATTCCTTGAAAGCTGTTGGTGAAAGCGTGGCAGGAAAGAAACTGGCTTCTGTTTCAAGGTCCGTGAGGATATGGCGCTTCATGTATCGGTCGAAGCGTTCTCCCGTTACTTTTTCGATGATGGTCCCAAGGACACCATAGTTGATGTTGGCATAGGTGAAATATTTCCCGGGCTGCTGCCATTTTGACGCAAAGTGGGAGGGATGGTAGTAGCTCGTGCCCGGTTTGAAATAATCCCGAATGGGAACTGATGGCGGCAGGCTATAGCTCCTTCCGTCACGCAGGCTCGAAGTGTGGGAAAGAAGCATACGCACCGTTATGGGGACCGTGGGCGCATTAGGGTTGCGCAGACTGTAGCCTAGATAGTGACTGACATCTTCGTCAAGCTGGATCTTTCCTTCCTGGACAAGCTGCATGACGGCAAGGCCTGTCACGGTCTTTGATACGGAGGCAACGCGGAAGCGTGTGTTTCTTGTTACTGGTTCATCCTTGCCTCCGGAACTTGCTCCAATATGGCGGCGTCCGGCAAAGTGGGAGTAGATCTCACGGCCGTCCTTGAAGACGATGACGCCAAGGCCGGGGACTTTTGTTCCCGAATTTCCAATCATGTCGTCAAGGTCCTTGGTCAGGGCCGCTTTTGATTGGGCTGAGGGCATTCCTTTTTTGAGCCCGGCCGGTGCTTTTTGTCTGGCAGTCCGGTAGATAGCCGCTTTCTTTGCCGTTTTTTTTGGTGCTGCCGCGGCCTGCACTGAGCCCAAGGGATAGAAGGATAGGCTGATAAGGCCTAAAAGGCCTAGAACGAAGATTTTTTTGGGATACCATTGCTTCTTCAATGAAAAACGGGCGCCTTGCTGGAAAAGGGCCCGGACACCACCTTTCTTTTTTGCGGGAATCATGCTTTTCTTTCATTATAGCGAAGTCGGACGGCAGGAACAAGGAAGGGGGAGGGGAAGTTCGCTTTTTTGACGCATATTTTTTATAAAAAAAGATACAAAAAATATGTATAAAATGATTGAAAAGGGCTGAACAAGAAGGATGAGGGAATTATTATTGACGGAATAAAAGGAAAGAATTATGCTTGGTTTATCAAAATAAAGTGGGAGGTGTGTATTTTTATGAAGATAACCGCCATCAAATTAGGCAGAATTTCTGTCCCGCTGCGCGTTCCCTTCAAAACGGCCCTGCGCCGCGTTGATTCCGTAGAAGATGTCATTGTCGAGGTGCATACGGACACGGGGGAAATTGGCTATGGAGAAGCGCCTCCAACCGGTGCCATTACGGGGGATACGACAGGAGCCATCATTGGCGCCATTACCGATCACATCCGTAAGGCCCTTGTAGGACGTGATATCGATGATTTTGAGGACCTGACAAAAGCTTTGGATGGTGCCGTTGTCAAAAACAGCAGTGCCAAAGCGGCTGTCGATATGGCTCTGTGGGACCTGTACGGACAAAAATATCAGATTCCCGTCTATAAACTGCTCGGTGGGGCTCGGAACAAGATCATCACGGATATTACAATCAGCGTCAATTCGCCGGAAGAGATGGCCCGTGATGCTGTAAATGCCATCAAGCGGGGCTATGATACCTTAAAGGTAAAGGTGGGGATCGATCCGACCCTTGATGTAGCCCGTCTCAAAGCCATTCGTGACGCTGTAGGAAGCGCGCCCCGCCTTCGCATTGATGCCAATCAGGCTTGGGGCCCAAAAGAAGCTGTCCGTCTCCTGAATGAAATGCAGGAATCCGGTCTAGCCATTGAACTTGTGGAACAGCCGGTCAAGGCCCATGACCTAGAGGGACTGAAATATGTGACGGAACGCTCTTATGTGCCGGTCCTTGCTGACGAAAGCGTTTTCAGTGCTGAAGATGCCCTGAAAATCGTGGAAATGCGCGCGGCGGATCTCATCAATATCAAGCTCATGAAATGTGGAGGGTTGACGAATGCCCTCAAGATTGCTGCCTTGGCGGAGATCTCTGGCATAGAATGCATGATTGGCTGTATGTTGGAGGCCAAAGTGAGTGTCAACGCGGCTGTGCACCTAGCCTGTGCCAAAAAGGTCATTACCCGCGTTGACCTTGATGGGCCTGTCCTTTGCAGTGAAGATCCCATCGATGGCGGTGCCGTTTTCAACGAAAAGGAAATTACTGTTTCTGACGCGCCGGGTCTTGGCATCAAGGGCATCCGCGGTTTGACTTATCTTGCTGTATAACGGCGCCTGGTTTTTTTGAAAGGAAGTGGACATGATGGTCATTGCGAACGGTTTTACGTATATTGCTTTTCTTATGTGTTTGGCAGGGATTCTTCTTGCCCTTGAAAAATACACAAAATGGAAGATTTTCAATGTCGTGCCGCCTCTTGTCTGGATCTATGTCCTCAATATGATTTTCTGCACCATGGGTCTCTACCATTCCAAAGAAGTTTCCGCTGCTTATAAAGCGCTCAAGAACAATCTCCTGTATGCTATGATCTTTGTCATGCTCCTGCGCTGCGATTTCCGGAAACTTGCCAAGTTAGGCGGGCGCATGGTGGCCATTTTCCTTGGCTGCTCCCTTACGCTTTTTGTTGGGTTTATTGTTGGGTACCCCATTTTCAAGGGCTACCTTGGCAGTGACACGTGGGGCGCTGTAGCTGCCCTGTATGCCTCCTGGGTTGGCGGCTCTGCCAATATGGCGGCCATGCAGGCTGCCCTTCCTGTTGATGCTGGCGCCTACAGCTGTGCACTCGCCCTTGATACGGTTTGTTATTCTGTTTGGATTGCCTTGCTTCTGCTCATGGTCCGCTATGCTTCCAAGTGGAACCGTGCTGTAAAGGCCGATACGTCAAAGCTTCAGGCTGTAGCCGATGCCGCTGCGGCGGAAGTGGCCAAGGAAAAGAAACAGGCTGGCGGGGCGGACTGGATCTTCCTCATCGGACTTTCCCTTGTTGTATCTGCCATTTCCCAGCAAGTGGGGGCTTCCCTCAACGGTGCCCTCAAGGCCGTTGGTCTTGCGATGTTCGATAAAGGTTCCATGACGACCCTTTTTGTAACGGTCCTGGGCCTTGTCTGCGCCATGACGCCTCTTGGCAAAGTGCCTGCTGTAGAGGAACTTTCAAGTGTTTATCTTTATGCGGTTGTTTCCCTTCTTGCTTCGACGGCTTCTGTAACGGATCTCCTGGCAGCTCCTATGTGGGTGGTCTATGGTTTTTTTATCCTCGCCGTTCATGTAGTCCTTATGTTCCTTTTGTCCAAACTTTTTCATTGGGATCTGTGCATGGTCTCTACGGCATCCCTTGCTAATATTGGCGGGGCGGCTTCTGCCCCGATTGTAGCTTCTGCCTATGATGCCTCCTATGCAGGGATCGGGGTCCTTATGGGTGTCTTAGGGGCTGCTGTTGGAAATTTTGCCGGTATGATCTGCGGCGCTATCCTCAAAATGATGTAACTCATTTCAAACGGGGCTGTCTTTTAGGCAGCCTTCTCTTTTTATGAAAGGGGAGTTGTTGTGGAAACATGGGATGTATTGCAAAAGGATGTGGAGATGTACCTGGCAGGGCGTCCGGGCAAGACCGCTGTCAGCTGCTGGCTCCTTACGGAGGAGCAGGGTTTTTCCATCGGAGGAAAAAATGAATTGCCTTCGGCAAGTCTCATCAAGCTTCTTGTTCTTGCAGAACTTTGTGAAGAAGTCAGACGGGGCAGGGTGGACCTTAAGGAAGCAATTCCCATCTTAGGGCCAACCGTAACTGGCGGTGATGGAATCATAAAGGAATTGAAAATTGGGCACACTTTTACGCTGGAGGAACTGGCTACGCTTATGATCATTGTCAGTGATAATGAAGCGGCCAATCAGCTGATAGAGAGGCTGGGCAGGAAGGCCATCAATGAAAGAGCAAAAAAGTTAGGCCTTACACAGACTCATTTGGGGCGCTTGATGATGGATGATGCAGCAGGAAACAAGGAACGGGACAATTGGACCAGCGCTGATGACATGGTCCATCTGCTGCGCGTGATCTGCGAGACTGCCAAAATGGGCAGTCCCCTTGGCCGCTGGATGCTTTCCCTGCTTGCCCGTCAGCAGCAGGAGGGAGGCCTTACACGTAATCTTCCTGACTATGTGCAGGTCGCCCATAAATGTGGGAATCTTACAGGCGTGGAACATGATGCGGGTATCTTCCTGGGAAAACGGCCTTACCTATTGGCTGTCCTTACGACAGAACAGCCTGCGTCTTATGTGGGACGGGAAACCATCGGCATGGTCAGTTTCCTTTGTGCTAAGGCCTTTGGCTTGTTAGGATAGTCTAATCTAATAAAGTTCGGAAAAATAAGGGAAGATCACGAAAAAATAGAAGAAAAATAGATAAAAGTGGAGGGTGTCCAATATAAAATCGAACTTAATAATTACAAAAATGTAAAACGTTCGTAAAATCCACAAAAAAGACTAGGCAATCTTTTCCTCGTATGCTATAATAGGCCATGTAATTCAAGGGGAAAACAGATCCTCTCGGGTTGCTTTCTTGTTGAAGGGGATACATTGTGGGTGGATGGATGTCCACGGTGCAGACCTAACGCGTAAGCAGATAGATAGGCGAGATAGGAAAGGGGTAATGAAACTATGTATCAGAAAGATCTTCTTTATGTGATCAAACCGAGCCAGCTCACACCGGATACGTTGAGAGCCATCCTGCTGCAGCATCCGGAAGTCCAGTTCGTTTCCTTCATGGGCATTGACTTTGCTGGCAACGATACGGATGAAAAAGTTCCTATCAGCGCTTTGCTCGATGATATGGACACCATGCTTTATGAACATACGGCCCAAACGGATGGTTCTTCCGTTGTCCTGCCTGGCGTGGCTTCCCTTGATGACGCTCGCGTTGACATGGTGGCCGATCTCAGCGTCAACTGGTTTGTTGACTATAATACGGAAAACTTTGATGCTGATAACGGGAAGATGATTGGGACGCTCCGTATCCCTTGCTTCTTGAAGCACAACAACGAATTTGTTGACTCCCGGTATATCCTTAAGAGCACCCTTGATTATGTGGGCAAGGAGCTGCTTGGGGAAATGAAAAAGAAAGGCAGCGTCCCCGGCCTTGCCTGCGATCCCAAGGAGATTGAGGAAATCCTGTTCACCAGCGCGACGGAACTTGAGTTCTGGACCAAGACCCCTCGTGAAAATGTTTCGACAACGGACCTTTCCTCTTCCCAGGTCATGCAGGAACAGTATTGGCAGCGTACGCGCGGCAATGTTCGGACTTCCTTGGAACAAGCCGTCCAGACTCTGAATCTTTATGGCCTTAATCCTGAAATGGGACATAAGGAAGTGGGCGGTGTCCGCGGTCAGCTCGATGAAAATGGCAACATGACCCACGTCAATGAACAGCTGGAAATTGACTGGCGTTTTTCGAACCCGCTTCAGGCTGCAGATAATGAAATCCTGGTCCGCAGTGTTGTGAAGGAAGTCTTCCGCTCCAATGGACTTGAAGTTTCCTTCCAGGCAAAACCAATCTTTGGCGTGGCCGGCAGCGGTGAACATACCCACGTCGGGATTGCCGCCCGCCTGAAAGACGGTAAGATCATCAATCTCATGAGCCCTGCTGATATGAAGAAAGATTTTCTTTCTGCCGTAGGCTATGGCGTACTCATGGGTATTCTCAAGAACTATGAAGTCGTAAACCCCATCGTTTCGGCTACGACCGATGCCTTTAACCGCCTGAGACCTGGCTTTGAAGCCCCTATCTGTATCGTAACGAGTCTTGGCCGCAGCTATGATGTGCCGACCCGTAACCGGACCATTCTTGCTGGCCTCATCCGTGATGTTGAAAACCCGAAGGCAACGCGCATCGAAATGCGGGCCCCCAACCCCTTTACCAACACTTATATGGTCACGGCGGCTTTCTATCTGTCCGCCCTTGATGGGATTGTTGCCGCCCTGCGTTCGGGCAAGGACACGAAAGCCCTTGAAAAAGAAATCTCCAAGAAGCCGGGCGAAGAAGGATTCTACCTTGAAAAGGATCGGGCCTATCGTGCTGAAGACAATGTCTTTGAGGACTATACTGAAGACGAACGGAACAAGTACTTTGGCAAACCACCTGCAACGGTTTGGGAAAACATGAAAGCCTTTGATGCCTATCCGGAAAAGGTGGAAGTCCTGACCCGCGGCAACACTTTGAAGAAGCTGTACCTTGAATCCTTTAAGGAAGGGGCCCTGATCCGCTGGCAGACGGAACTTCTTCAGCATCTTATCCCCAATGACCGCAATAAGGTCAAGGCCATGAAACCCGTGAAGACTGCTTCGTCAACGGCTTGGGATGATGGGCTGTGGCAGCGTGTGGAAGACCTGCGTGTTGAAATTGCCAAGGATACGGACACGAATACCAGTCTTTTCAGTCAAATCAAAAAAGCGTTTACTGACGGAGATTTTGACAAAGCCTCCAATCTTCAAGTACAATTAAGTCGTAAGATGGAAGAATTGGAAGCGTTGTATACGGATTACCTGAACAACATGATCTGATCCTTCCCGTAAGGGAGGTTGAGAAGCTGTGCATGTAAGAAAATTAGGTTTCTTCCTGGCACTCCTTCTTCTTTTGACAGCGCCCCTTAGTTGCGTACAGGCTGCCAAGCTGGTGGCCCAGTACGGTGCTAAGGGGCGTCGTGTCGAAGAAGTCCAATCGATGCTCCATGAGCTGAAACTCTATCGGGGCGAGATTGATGGAGAGTTTGGTAAGGGAACCAAGGAAGCAGTCCTGTCATTTCAGAAAAAACAAGGGAAAAAATTAACTGGTTCCGTAGATTGGCCCCTGTATAACCTGATGAGTAAAAAAAGCGGCCTTTCCTTTGGCCGGTACCGTAAGATTTGGTCCATGGAAGCCTCAGCTTACAGCCCTCAGGATCCCGGTGTAGGGAAAATGACGTCGACCGGGCGCGTCCTGCGCAAGGGCATTGTGGCCACCGATCCTTATCTTATCCCCATGGGAACCAAGCTTTATATCATGGGCTATGGGGAAGCGGTCGCAGCTGACGTGGGCAGCGCCATCAAAGGGAACCGGATCGACCTTGCGTTCATGAGCCGGCGGGAAGCCCTCGAGTGGGGCAGACGACGCGTTACCGTCTATATTTTGTAGAGGAGGATTTTCCATGGCAAATGTAATGAATGCCCAAGAGATCAAGGAATGGATGTACCACAAATTTGAAGAAAATGCTTTTATGAAGCTGGCTGATATCAGCATCCTGGAAGTAACCTGCGGCGCTTGCAAGATGGCTATGGACGTCGACCCGGAAAAACATGGGAACCGCTACGGCGTGGTTCATGGTGGGGCTCTTTTTACGCTGGCCGATACGGCTATGGGAGCAGCCTGCTACAGCATTGGGGCTAAGGTTGTCACCCTTTCAAGCTCCGTCAATTTCATTCGTAATACAGCAGAAAAATGCCGCGTCATCGCTACGGCAACCCTCATTCACGTGGGACATTCCACCATTGTCTGCCGTGTTGATATCGAAGGGCCGGATGGACGCAAAATGGTTGATGTGACAGGAACCATGTTTGTTGTCGGCCATTTTGACGAGATTCCCCAAAAGTGGTAAAATAAAAAATACTTATGAGTCATTTGTCAATACTTGCCTGACTGGCGGGTCCGCTAGGCTAGGCCAAAAGGGAGCCCGTTTGGGAAAACAAATCATAATCAGGAGGATCACATGGATTTCGCATTAACGGAAGAACAATTGGAACTTCAGGCCATGGTTCGGGAGTTTGTCGAAAAGGAAATCGTTCCTTACACGGATGAAATGGATAAAAACAATGCCTGCCGTCCGGAAATCATCAAAAAGGCTGGAGACATGGGGCTGCTGAACCTGGTTGTCCCGGAAGAATATGGCGGACCGGGCCTTGACAGTGTGACCATTGCCATGATTTACGAAGAATTGGGCAAAGGCTGCGTTGGCGTGGCTACGTCTATTGCTGCAAATGCCCTTGCTTCCTATCCAATCTTGATTGCTGGCAATGATGAACAGAAGAAATATCAGTGTGATCTACTCAATAACGGCGGCCTGGCTGCTTTTGCCCTCACTGAACCGGACGCTGGCTCCGATGCGGGCGGCGTTTCGACGAAAGCCGTCAAGGAAGGCGACCATTATGTCCTTAACGGAAGCAAGGTCTTTATTACCAACGGTGGGATTGCTGACAGCTTCCTTGTCTTTGCCAATACGCGCAAAACGGGCGGCATCCGCGGCTTGACCTGCTTTATCGTCCCGAAGGGAACGCCGGGCTTTTCCGTTGGCCGTAAGGAAGATAAGATGGGGATCCGTCCTTCCAATACGTGCGAGCTCATCCTGGAAGATGTTGTTGTTCCTGAATCCATGCGCGTAGGCAGGGAAGGACAGGGCTTCCGCATTGCGATGCAGACGCTTGATTCCGCTCGTCCTTTCGTTGCTTCCGTAGCCGTAGGTGTGGCTCAGTCAGCCCTTGATATCGCGGCTCGTTACGCTCGGGAAAGAAGACAGTTTGGTCAGCCCATTTCTTCCTTCCAGCTCATCCAGGGCATGGTGGCAGATATGGCCATGAAAGTCCATGGCGCCCGCCTGATGGTCCAGCAGGCTTGCTGGATGCGTGACCAAGGCCTTGAATTTGGCATGGAAGCAGCCATGAGCAAATGCTTTGCTTCCGATGTGGCGATGGAAGTCACGACGGATGCAGTCCAGATTATGGGCGGTTATGGCTATATGAAGGACTATCCTATGGAAAAGAAAATGCGTGATGCCAAGATTCTCCAGATCTACGAAGGAACCAACCAGATCCAGCGTCTTGTTATTGCCAATAAAATCCTGTATTTATGATGCTGAGGGGGGCTGCTTGGGCGGTGCCCCCTTTTTTGCTGAAAAGGAGTGCGTCATGAAATCTTTTACCATGTTTGGCAGCCATGTCTGTCCTGATACGATTGCCGCGATGTGCATCCTGGACCAAAAAGGTTTTTCCTATACGTATAAGGATATTACAGGCACCATGATTTTCCTGAAGGAATTTCTCCACCTCCGTGACAGCCGTGAAGCCTTTCAGGCCGTCAAAGATGGCGGTTATGTGGGTATTCCCTGTTTCCTTTTTGAAGACGGGAGCCTTACGTTTTCTGTGGATGAGGCCATTGCGTGGAGCGGGCAGGCAGAATGATCATCCATATTTCGCCAAAAGAAATAAAATGTTGCTGATGTCTTTTTTGAGTGGACAGAATACTCCTGCTGCGGGGTTTCTGTCCGCTTTTTTCTAAGGGGCAGTTTTAAAAGGAACGCATAAAAGCGGGATAAAATGCGGCCCGGTGGGCCATAAGCGGCAAAGTGCATTTTCTATCGAGATAGCTAATTTTCAGATACTTAGAGTTGCCAAGGCGGACAATCTGTCATATAATGAGTGTTATGAATGAAACGCTTTTTCTTCAATAATTAACCATAGGAAGAGGTAACGACATGAATAGTGAAAAGCTGCTGGCCGAAGCCAAAGAAGTCGTTCGGGACTTGAGTGTCCGCGAACTGATCGAAGCATCCATCCGCAATGGGGAAGGAACGTTCTCCGATCGGGGAGCCCTGCGTGTTACGACGGGTACCCATACGGGACGGTCCCCGAAAGATAAGTTCATTGTCGATACGCCCTTGACCCACGATATCGTAAATTGGGACAATAACCAGGCCTGCACGGAAGAGACCTTCAACCGGCTCTACGCCAAGTGCGAAAAGTTCATCAAGACCCATCGTGTCTATGTAAAGAATGTCAAGGCCGGGGCCGATCCCAGTTATCAGATCCGTGTCAAGTTCATCAACGAAATGGCCTGGCAGACGGTTTTTATCAGCCAGCTTTTCATTAAAACGGATGAATCCAGTACGGTGCCTGAAGACTTTACGGTCATTTCCCTGCCCGATGTCATGGCAGATCCTACTGTTGATGGAACGAACTCCGAAACCTTTATCATCCTGAACTTTGACAAGAAAGTTGTTCTCATTGGCGGCGGCCTTTACGCCGGGGAACTCAAAAAATCCATCTTCTCCGTCATGAACTTCCTCCTGCCCCAACAGGACGTCCTTTCCATGCACTGCTCCTGCAACGAAGGCAGCAAGGGCGATGTGGCCCTTTTCTTCGGCCTTTCCGGTACGGGAAAGACCACTCTTTCCGCAGACCCCCATCGTGCCCTTATTGGTGATGATGAACATGGTTGGGGGGATAATGGTGTCTTTAACGTTGAAGGCGGCTGCTATGCCAAGTGCATTGACCTCACTGAAGACAGTCAGCCCGAAATCTATCGCGCAGTCCGTTTCGGCGCCGTCATGGAAAATGTCGTCGTCGATTCCAAGACGGGGGCGCCTGATTTCAGTGACAACACCATCACGGAAAATACCCGTGTGGCCTATCCTTTGAATTACATTCCCAATGCCAAGATTCCAAGCCGTGCCGGCCATCCTAAGAATATCATTCTCCTTACGGCCGATGCTTTCGGCGTCCTGCCTCCGATTTCAAAGCTCACGAAGGAGCAGGCCATGTACCATTATCTTACGGGATATACGAGCAAGGTCGCAGGGACAGAACGGGGGATTACGGAACCGCAGGCAACGTTCTCCACTGCTTTTGGCGCACCTTTCCTGCCCCTGCAGCCCCTTGTCTATGCGAAACTTTTGGGTGAACGGATTGCCCGTCACGAAACCAATGTGTACTTGGTCAATACGGGATGGAGCGGCGGTCCTTACGGCGTCGGCAAGCGCATGAAGCTTGCTTATACGAGGGCCATGATCCATGCAGCCCTTGATGATGAACTGGGTGAAGAAGGCTGGACGACTATGCCCATGTTTGACATTGCCATTCCAAAGTCCTGCCCCAACGTGCCGAGCACGATCCTCAACCCGCGGAATACGTGGACGGATAAGAAGGCCTACGATCAGATGGCAAAGAAACTGGCCAGCCTCTTCATTGATAATTTTAAGAAACTCTTTGAAGGCAAGGTCACTGACGATATTGCCTCTGCCGGTCCCCATATTGATGATTGACTGTCCGTCTAGGGAGTGCTGCCGATTAAGCAGCACTCCTTTTGTCTTCTTGGCAGGCCCCCTTCCTTTTCTGGGAGACTTTGGCAAAGGTCAGGGGGAAGTGTGGTATAATAGACGCCGTAAAGGAAGGTGGAAGCCATGATCATCGCGTGTCCCACGCTTAAAGAAACAAAAAAATTGGGCTGTGCCCTGGGAACCGTCCTTGGTGACGGCGATGTGGTCCTTCTTGACGGGGACCTCGGTGCCGGCAAGACGACACTTGTTACGGAAATTGCAGAAACAATGGGCGTGGACAGACGGGACGTATCAAGTCCCACATTTTCCCTCATGAATATCTATCGGGGGAAGAAGCTGACCCTCCAGCATTTTGACCTCTATCGTCTGACCTCCCATGAAGAGTTGGATGATATCGGGTTTTATGAATATGTCGGTACTTCTGGTGTGACCTTCGTTGAATGGGCTGAACTTTTTCCTGATGAAATGCCGGAAGACCATCTGTCCATTATTCTCCGCCAGGAAGGAACGGGGAGAGTGGCCGAATTGGTGCCCCAGGGTGCCCATTATGAAGCGCTTGTAAGAAAGGTGGAAGAATTGTGCTGACCCTTGGAATCGATACATCGACCCGGGTCTCCTCCGTTGCTCTTTGTGATGGAGAAAAGATCCTAGGGGAAGTGGATATCAACGTTGGAATGACCCATTCCGAAGGACTCGTGCCCCAACTGGAGGTCTTATTGGAACGGACCCATATACAAAAAAGCGAGTTGGAACTGATCGCCGTAAGCCGCGGTCCCGGCTCTTTTACAGGCCTGCGTATCGGCATGGCGACGGCTGAAGCCCTGGCTTACAGCCTGAAGATTCCGCTGCGTGCCGTCGATACCTTGGAGGCAATCAGTTATAACCTGCCTGTAGCAGGGGTGCTCCTTGTACCCGTCCTTGATGCCCAGAAGGGAAACCTTTATGTAGGGCAGTATCTTTGGGACCAGGGACGTATGGAAGAAGTGGAACCTGTTTCCATCCTTTCTCAGAAGGAAATCATCCCCCTTATGGAACAAAAGGACCGGCCTGTGATCCTTTTGGGAGAATGTCACCGCATCCCCAAAAAAGAGGGATTCCTGGTTGCCATGGCACCGGAAAGTGCCCGCATGCCCAGAGCCAGTTCCGTTGCGATTCTCGCCCAGGAAAACTATGAACCTGGGGACCTTTACGATTATTTTGGGATGGAGCCTTTTTACATCCGTCGCTCTGAAGCGGAGGAACTATGGGAAAAACAGCATCCATCGAAGTAAGAAAGCTGGCAGAGGGGGACCTTTCCTGGGTCCTTCCCATGGATGAAGGGTCCTTTCCCTTAGCGTGGAAAAAGGAAACCTTTTTGGAAGAACTGTCAGGGCGGCTGGCCCATTACTACGGCTTATTTGAAGGCAGCACGCCCTTTGCTTACGGCGGTTTTTGGCTTGTCGCCGGAGAAGCGCAGATTATGCGCCTTGCTGTTGATCCAGGCCGCCGGGGTGAGAAAAAGGGGCTCTTTCTGGTGGCTTCCCTGATTGAAAAGGCGCGGGAGCTTGGCGCGAAGGAAGTGACCCTTGAAGTGCGGGAACATAACCTGCCGGCCCGTAAAACCTATGAACATTTAGGCTTTTTTCCCTGCGGGAAACGGCCCCATTATTATGCAGACAGTGGGGAGGACGCAGTGTTCATGCGTCTTCTCCTTACCAATATGTGAGAAAGGAACATGATGGAAAAAGATCTTACCATCCTAGGCATTGAAAGCAGTTGTGATGAAACTGCAGCTTCCGTCGTCCGTAACGGGCGGGAAGTGCTCTCCAGTATTGTGTCGACACAAATCTTGGTTCACCGCAAATTTGGCGGTGTCGTTCCGGAAATTGCGTCCCGGAAACATATCGAACATGTCATGCCCGTCATAGACGAGGCAATCAAGGAGGCCCATCTTGAGTTAAGGGATATTGACGCCATTGCTGTCACCTATGGACCGGGACTTGTAGGGGCACTGCTTGTCGGTCTCAGTGCAGCAAAAGGACTTTCGCTGGGAACTGGAAAACCCCTGATTGGGGTCAATCACTTAGAAGGCCATGTTTTTGCCAATTTTCTTTCCGATCCGGACCTTAAACCTCCGTTCTTGGCCTTAGTTGTGTCTGGCGGTCATACGTCCCTGCTTGTTGTGGAAGACTATAACACGTTCCGTCTTTTGGGGCAGACCCGTGATGACGCAGCTGGAGAAGCCTTCGATAAAATTGCCCGCTTTATGGGCCTGCCTTATCCTGGCGGTCCGGAAATCGAAAAACTTGCCCTTTCCGGCAAGGCAGGGGCCATTGACTTTCCGCGGCCGCTTCTGCCCAATAGCTATGATTTCAGCTTCAGCGGCCTGAAATCAGCTGTCATTAACTATCTTCATGGTGAGGCACAGCGCGGTCATGAGGTAAGACGGGAAGACGTGGCTGCTTCTTTCCAGGAAGCCATTGTGGACGTTCTAGTAACCAAATGTAAGGAAGCGCTGATTGCGACGGGACTTAAGAAAGTTGTCCTTGCCGGTGGGGTGTCCGCTAATCGCCGCCTGCAGGAAGCTCTTGCCCAAGGAGCTGCTTCCGTGGGCGCGGAACTTGTCCATCCAACGCCCATCCTTTGTACAGATAATGCTGTCATGATTGCCGTACGGGGCTATTATCAGTACCTTGCTCATGATTTTGCCACCCTTGATCTTAATGCCAATCCATCCCTTAAATTGGGGGAGGCGTAAGACCGCAATCTTATTGAGAAAAGCAGGCGAATATTGTAACCGCCTGCTTTTTTCGATATAATGTAGAATATGTACAATACCCGGTTTTCCGGTTCTAGGATGGGAGTGTGTGCTTGTGCGTCCTGAGTCTAAGCAGGAAGAATCACAGGGAATCCATAAACGCTTCATTGAGCATCATTTGAGTTATTTTTTGCCCACGTTCTATATGCTGAGCGACTGGGTCTTTATCCTTTTGGCGGAACATCTGGCCATCGGTGCCCGAAATGGCCTGATGGGCAGTTCCGTGCTGCACATTGCTTGGCTCAATAAGTGGATTATCTTTCCCCTCTTTTTTATTTTATTTTTGCGGGCCGGTCGGGTCTATCAGAAACCGATGGGAATCTGGCGCCTGCTGGAGCGTATCTTTTACGGCTGTGTCTATGCCATTTGCCTCATTATCCTCTTGGTCTACTTGACCCACATTGGCAATTCCACGAGCCGGCTCTTCATTGCTTTTTTAGGAATCTTTTCCTTCCTCTTCCTCAGCCTTTCACGTCTTGTTATGACCAAGGTCCTTGACTGGGCTGGTATTGGGCGTTATCCAGTCCTTCTTGTTGGGGCCGGCAAGACGGCACAGCTGCTCCTGCGCGGCATCAAGAACGACGTTGGGCTGAATTATCACGTCATCGGTTATGTCGATGACGCTGGGGAGCGAAAGGAAAATGTTGGCAATCTTCCCTATCTGGGAACCTTGGACGAGATTGAGCCGATCTTGGCAAAAACGCAGGTCAATGATGTTTTCATTGCGGCTCCCGGTCTTCCTCCAAAGAAGCTTGACAGCCTGATTTACCGCATCCAGCCCCTTGTCAGGAATCTTTCCTTCATCCCTGATCTCATTGGGCTTCCCGTCAATGGGGTCACTGTGGAAAGTCTCTTTAATGAGCGGCTGCTTGTCATGGGCCTGCGCAATAATTTGGCTAGAAGTTACAACAAGATCCTGAAATACCTGTTTGACATGGTCCTGACCCTCATTGGCATCCTTGTGATGAGTCCCATCCTGCTTCTCTTGGCTCTTTTGGTACGGCTTGATTCACCCGGTCCTGTTCTTTTTGCCCACCGGCGGATCGGACAGGGCGGAAAGGAATTTCCCTGTTATAAATTCCGTACCATGTGCGTTGATGCCGATGTGAAATTAAAGGAGTACTTGGCTTCTCATCCGGAGGCCCGGGAAGAATGGGAACGGGACTTCAAACTCAAGGATGATCCCCGCATTACGCGGATTGGACACATCCTGCGCCGGACGAGCCTTGATGAACTGCCCCAGCTCTTTAACGTCCTTAAAGGAGAAATGAGTCTTGTTGGGCCGCGCCCCATTGTTCGGGCTGAAATCCCTAAATATGGCAGCTATATCTCTGACTTTTATATGGTTCGTCCCGGCATTACGGGGATGTGGCAGGTGAACGGACGCAGTGATACGACCTATGAGGAGCGGGTCCAAATGGATTCCTGGTATGTCCGCAATTGGTCGATTTGGCTTGACCTGTCTCTGCTTTGGAAAACATTCAGTGTTGTATTACATCATAAAGGGGCCTACTGATGAGGAGGCCCTCTTTGTTTAGGAGGAACACTCATGCAAAAAGTGCGTAAAGCCGTAATTCCGGCTGCTGGTTTTGGGACCCGTTTCCTGCCAGCTACAAAAGCGATGCCCAAGGAAATGCTTCCCGTTGTTGATATTCCGACCATCCAATACATTGTCGAGGAAATCCGTGCAAGCGGTATTGAACAGATCCTCATCATCAGCGGTCATGCAAAGCGGGCCATTGAGGATCATTTTGATTCATCTCCTGAATTGGAAAATCATCTCTATCAAGCCGGGAAATTGGAACAGCTGCGGCAAATTCGTGATATTTCAAGCATTGATATCCATTATATCCGTCAAAAGCACATGCGCGGCCTGGGAGATGCCATTTACTGTGCCAAGGACTTTGTTGACGGGGAACCTTTTGCCGTTATTTTGGGAGATGATATTGTCTATACGGAAGGAAAGCCGGCCCTGCGCCAGCTCATGGACCAATATGAGGCGACAGGAGCCACCATCCTGGGCTGCCAGACCGTACCCCGTGAGGACGTATCCAGTTATGGCATTGTAAAGGGAACGGAAGTAGCTGGCGTAGATGGACTCATGAAAGTCGAGGACATGGTGGAAAAACCGGCTGTCAAGGATGCACCGAGCCGTATGGCGATTTTAGGTCGGTATGTCATTACGCCGGATGTGTTTGATGTCCTTTCTGAAACAAAGCCAGGAAAGGGTGGGGAAATCCAGCTCACTGATGCCCTGCGGGTCATGAGCCATCGGGAGGCCCTTTATGCCTATCGTTTTTCCGGCCGTCGCTACGACGTGGGCAATAAACAAGGCTATCTCCAGGCCATGGTGGAATATGCCCTGCGCCGAGATGATCTAAAAGATGAATTTGCTTCCTATTTGAAGAACATCGTGAAGGATCTGTAACTGGTTCGAAGGTGAAATCATGGAAAAGAAAAAACGGGATCTTGTCCTTGCTGTGGCAGGTCTGGGCTATGTCGGACTGTCCCTTGCTGTTTTGTTATCCCAGCATCACAAAGTTTATGCAGTTGATGTGGATCCACGGCGTGTAGAAGCGTTGTCACAAGGCCGTTCCCCGATTTCAGATCGGGAACTGGAACGTTACCTGAAAGAGCGGCCGCTCCAGATTGAGGCAACACTGGATGCGCGCCAAGCATACCAAAAGGCCGATCTTGTGATTGTCTCGGTCCCAACAGACTATGATGAAGTCCATCATCAGTTTGATACGTCCCATGTAGACGAGGTCCTGACCTTGATCGAACAGGTTCATCCAGGGGCCCTTGTTGTCATCAAATCCACGGTTCCTGTAGGGTATACGAAAGCGGCTACGCAGCACTATCAGAAGCTGCGCCTGCTTTTCAGTCCTGAATTTTTGAGAGAAGGAAGGGCCCTTTATGATAACCTTTACCCTTCCCGTATCATCGTGGGAATCGGTTCCCAAGGACCGGACATGGAAACAGGGGCCCAGCTGTTTGCAGGGCTTCTTGAAGAGGGCGCGGAAAAAGAAGATGTTCCTGTCAAAATCATGGATTCTTCAGAAGCGGAAGCGGTTAAACTTTTTGCCAATACCTACCTTGCCCTGCGAGTGGCCTATTTCAATGAACTTGATACCTACGCCTGTGTAAAGGGCATGGATACGAAGGCCATCATTGATGGCGTCTGCCTTGATCCGCGCATTGGCGGGCATTATAATAATCCATCCTTTGGGTATGGCGGATATTGTTTGCCCAAGGATACGAAAGAACTCAAGGCGGATTATTGCGGCGTCCCGGAAGCCCTGATGGATGCTGTCATCCGTTCCAATGAGATCCGCAAAGCGTTCATTGCGCAGCAAGTCCTGGATGCGGCCCGGTCTGCTGTAAATCGCGATGCTGCTTGTCCTGTCATTGGCATCTATCGCCTGATCATGAAGTCTGGCAGTGATAATTTTCGGCAAAGTGCTATCCAGAACATCATGGCCTTACTCAAAAAAGAAGGGGCAGAGCTCCTCATCTATGAGCCAACCCTTGAAGAGGGCAGCTTATTTGAGGGCGCACGTGTAACGAGCGACTTGCCGTACTTTAAGGAAACAAGTCAGGTCATTGTGGCAAACCGTATGGATAGCGCGCTTGAAGATGCTGCCCATAAGGTCTATACGCGTGATCTATTTGGCCGCGACTAATGGGTGGCTGCTAAAAAATAACGACGCCTGCAGGAATGCAGGCTTTTTTGAAAAGTAGGAAAGGAGGGTTCTGATGATTTGTGATTTCACCTATTACTCCCCGACAAAGGTTGTCTTTGGGAAAGGACGGGAAAAGGAAACCGGTGCCCTTATAAAGGAACGGGGGGCCAAAAAGGTGCTCGTTCTTTATGGAGGAAAAAGTGCCCAAAAAAGCGGGCTTCTTTCCCGTGTCACGGATTCCCTTGAAAAGGCGGGTATCGCTTATGCTGCCCTAGGAGGGGTTACCCCCAATCCCCGTTTATCCTTCGTCCAGATGTGCACCCAAAAAGCTAGGGAAGAGGGCATTGACCTGATTCTTGCCGTAGGCGGCGGCAGCGTGATCGATGCAGCAAAGGCCATTTCCTATGCTCTTTGCTATGAGGGCGATGTGTGGGACTTCTATGCGGGAAAGGCCCAAGCTCAAAAAGCCCTTCCTGTTGGCGTGGTCCTTACCCTTGCTGCCTCAGGCAGTGAACTTTCCAATTCGTCGGTCATCACAAACGACAAGACCCATGAAAAAAGAGGCTATAACAGTGATCTGACCCGTCCGGTTTTTGCTGTCATGAACCCGGATCTCACCATGACCCTGCCGGCTTACCAGACGGCATGCGGCTGCTGTGATATCATTATGCATACGCTGGAACGCTATTTTGTCCAAGGCCCCAGCATGGCCCTTACCGATGCCATTGCTGAAGGCCTGCTGCGGACCGTCATGGCCCAGAGCCTCATTCTGCGGGACCATCCCGATGATTATGATGCACGGGCTGAAATCATGTGGGCGGGCAGTCTTTCCCATAATGACCTGACGGGACTGGGTCATTGTGCCAGGGATTTTGCAACCCATCGCCTGGAACATGAAGTCAGCGGTCTTTATGATGTTGCCCACGGGGCAGGTCTGACGGCCCTATGGGGGAGCTGGGCCCGGTATGTCTACAAGGACTGTCTTCCTCGTTTTCGCCGTTTTGCCCTTCATGTCATGGATGTGCCTGAAAACGGAAGTGATGAAGTGATTGCCCTTAAGGGCATTGAGGCCCTGGAGGCCTTCTTTGTATCTCTTTCCATGCCGATTTCCCTTAAGGAGCTGGGCCTTATCCTTTCGGAAGAGGACCTTCGCACACTGGCCCGTATGTGCAGCCACACCGCAAAGGATGCCTTGGGATCTGCAAAAGTACTTCATGAAAAGGATATGTACGCAATTTATAAAGCAGCCTATGAACGCACCTAAGGCACTGTAAATGGAAAAATGACCATCTGGCAGGGAATCTGTCCAGATGGTCATTTTCGGTTTTGAGAGAAGATCAATGAGGAGAGTGGCGCCCTTTTGCAAAAAAGCAAAATGAACGAAGTGACTCAAAGAAAGCATCCAAAGACGAAGGACCCAACTGGGAATATTCCCAGTTGGGTCCTTTTAACGATACTATGAGAGAGAGGGTAATGGATGCATGCATCAAAGATGCAAAAGATAGGAGGTCGTCCCGCCCATAACAGGAGACTGAGCCCGTTGCGGGCGGAGCGTTCTTACGTGAGGGTTATTTTTTGTCTTCCTTCATGGAATCCAAAAGGGCATCAACCATGTCGTCCATGGAGCGGTTTTGGCCCTTGGTCATGCTGGAGTTGATGGTGACGCTGTCTTGAAGGATCGTCATTCCCTTCATTTCGTCTTCCAGATAATCATGCATCAAGGTGCCAACCGTGCAGGCCCAGGAACCATTTTCGATGATGCCGACATAGCGGTTCTGGACATTGAGCATTCTCATATGATCTAGGAAGGTCATCATCTTCGGATAGATGTTGAGGTTGTAGGTCACAGAAGCCAGAACGATATGGCTGTACTTGAACGCATCAGAAATGAGGTAGCTCGTATCGGTCTTGGAAACGTCATACATATGAATGTTGGACATGCCTTTTTCTGCAAGGCGGGCGGCAAAGATCGAAGCGGCACTTTCCGTGTTGCCGTACATAGAGGCATAAACGAGAAGCACACCTTTTTCTTCAGGTTCATAGGAGGCCCAATGAACATACTTATCAAGGAACCAAGGAATGTTCTTTCTCCAGACAGGTCCATGGAGAGGGCAGATCATCTTGATATCGAGGGTGGAAGCTTTTTTCAGGAGGTCCATGACGTGAGCACCGTATTTGCCGACGATGTTGGTGTAGTAGCGGCGGGCGTCATCAAGCCAATCCCGTTCAAAATTCACTTCATCCGCGAAGATGCGTCCGCCCAAGGCACCAAAGGTACCAAAGGCATCGGCCGAGAAGAGGGTGCCAGTCGTCGTATCAAAGGAAACCATGGCTTCCGGCCAGTGGACCATTGGCGCGGCAACAAAGGCAATGGTGTGTTTCCCGAATTTGCGGGTATCGCCTTCGGCAACCACTTCGGCGCGGTCATCCACGCTGAACCCGAATTGACGCATGAGATCAAAGGCTTTCTCATTGCTGATGACCTTGGTCTCAGGGTGACGGATGAGGACTTCCTGGAGGCTTGCCGCATGGTCTGGTTCCACATGGTTGACAATCAGGTAATCCAAGGGACGGCCATTGAGGACGGCTTCGACATTTTCCAGGAACTGACGGCAGACAGACCAGTCAGCCGTATCGAAAAGCACCGTTTTTTCGTCCAAAAGGACGTAAGCATTGTAGGATACGCCCCGAGGAATGGGATGAATATTTTCAAAAAGTTCCAAGCGGCGATCGTCAGCGCCAACCCAGTACAAATCTTTCGTTAATTTTCTTACGCATTCCATATTGTTATCTCCTTCTTAGGTGTGGGGAGAAGGGCCCTTCTCCCCCCTGAATCTCGCTATCAGAGTGGATTGAACCAGTTAGGATTCCTGTACGAAGTGGGCTTTTTCTTCGCCGCATTCAGGGCAGGTCCAATCATCCGGCAGGTTTTCAAACTTCGTTCCCGGTTTGATTTCACCAGCAGGATCGCCCTTATCCGGATCGTATTCATATCCGCAGCCGTTGCAGACAAACAGTCCAGGAGGCAGTTCCTTCTTGATGAGCGGTCTCTTCATTTTCACCATGGGAGGAGCCGGTTTCTTTTCGCCCGTTCCAAAGGCTTTGGCTAAGAGCGGCAGGATGACTTTGACATCACCGACAATCCCGTAGTCGCAGTTCTTGAAGATCGGAGCACCGGCATTGGTATTGATGGCCACAATCGTTGTGGCATCCTTGATGCCCTTGAGGTGCTGGATGGCACCGGAAATCCCGCAGGCAATGTAGAGGTTGCCCTTGAATTTCTGTCCGCTCATGCCGACATAGCGTTCAATGGGGACATACTGCAGGGTTTCAGCAACCGGGCGGGAGGAGCCAATCGCTGCTCCCGCAGCGTGAGCCAGTTCCTCAATGAGTTTCATGTTTTCTTTTTCACCAATGCCCTTACCGGCACTGACAACGCGTTCAGCGTCAACAATCGGCGTATCCATCGGGATGCCGACCGTGAAGTCATAGCCATCCCCCTTCAGGGCTTCAACGAGGGAAGCCACTTGTTCTTCCGGAGAGCCATCCTTGAAAATCATCTTCTTGCGGGAGCCCGTAATGGCCTTTTCCTTGCGGGAACCACCGCCGCCATGTTTGGCGTTGGACAGACGGTCCGTAATGTGGGCTGCAATAACGACACGCTGGATTTCGTTGGTGCCTTCGTAAATCGTAGTGATCTTGGCATCGCGGTACATCCGTTCAATATCCATACCCTTGAGGTAGCCTGTACCGCCGAAGATCTGAAGGGCTTCGTTTGTGATTTCAACAGCAAGGTCAGAAGCATAGAGCTTAGCCATGGCGGACTGCATGCCATAATCCATATGTTCCGTCTTCATTTCAGCTGCACTGTAAACGAGGAAACGGGCAGCTCTCAGTCTTGTTGCCATATCCGCCAGCTTGAAGGAAACGCCTTGGTTCTGGCAGATCGGCGCACCGAACTGGATTCTTTCCTTGGAATAGTTGAGGGCTGCTTCGTACGCGCCTTGGGCAATCCCGAGGGCTTGGGCAGCAATGCCGATACGGCCGCCGTCAAGGGTTGCCATGGCAATCTTGAAGCCTTGGCCCAGTCTGCCCAGGAGGTTTTCCTGAGGAACCTTGACGTTGTTGAAGATCAGTTCCGCTGTAGCGGAGGAACGGATCCCCAGTTTGTCGTAATGATCGCCGAAGGTAAAGCCGGGCATGCCTTTTTCGAGGATAAAGGCACTGATGCCGCGCGTACCCGCGTCCGGATCGGTGACCGCAAAGACGACATAGGTATCAGCTTCGCCGCCGTTGGTGATGAAAATCTTGTTGCCGTTGAGGATCCAGTTTTTGCCATCAAAGACAGCCGTTGTTTCCGTGCCGCCTGCATCAGAACCGGCATTGGGTTCCGTAAGGCCGAAGGCACCAATCTTCTCACCTTTGGCAAGGGGAACAAGGTATTTTTGCTTTTGCTCTTCTGTCCCAAAGGCAAAGATAGGATAGGAACCCAGGGACACGTGAGCCGAAAGGATAACGCCCACCCCGCCGTCAACACGGGCCAGTTCCTCTACGGCAATGGCATAGGCAATGTAGTCCATGCCGGCTCCGCCGTATTCTTTTGGATAGGGAAGTCCCATCCAGCCATTTTCACCCATTTCCTTGACGATTTCGGTGGGGAATTTGCTTTCCTTATCGAGGGAGAATGCAATCGGCTTGACTTTCGTTTCGGCGAATCCGCGTATTGCAGCGCGTAATTCTTCATGGTCATTGGTAGTAGTAAATAACATCTGTTTCCGACCTCCTCTGTACAGAAAATCCTTCTTCTCAGTGATAAAATAATGTCTATCACTTAATAACAATCCTTGATGAGCTAATTGTAACCTGAATGATTACACATGTCAAGAAGTTTATGGAGTTATCTGAAAAAAACTTTCTTTTAGGGAAAGGCCTCGACCGTTCCATGATATATCCATAAAAAGGGACTGTAACGAGCTTCTCCATCTATTCTATCTTGTTTGAAACCCGAATACCAATGAAATGGGAAATTCTCTGAAAACAGGAAAATTCATAGTACTTAATGTAATCTTTGGTACAAAACAACAGAAAATACTGGTAATTATAATCAAGAACGTATTTTTTGCATAAAGGCCGCAGGAAGAGGAACAAGAAAAAAATGGCTTGTTTTTCCCATGGCTCGACCGGGATGGGGGAGCAAAAACGTAAAAAAAAAAGGGGCTGCTTACGCAGCACCCTTTTTGTACCCAACATGCAGGTTATTTTTTGTCAGGAGCCGAATGGAAGGCACAGCCGCCACAGGAGGCACAGTTGCCGCCACACGTTCCAATCCCACTTTTATGGTCATGCACGATGGTGTACACCGAAACAAGGACGAACAAGAGGATAACAAGTCCTACGATGAGCGTTCCCATAAGGATCAACTCCTTTGCTTTACATTGCAATTCCTATTGGATTGCTTTACTTATTATACTCCAAATTGACTTCGACTGCACCCTCATATTTTTTGGCGGGTCGAAGCAGGAGATAAACAAGAATGGCAAAGACCACAGCAGCAAAGGCCGTACCGATGGTAAAGACCCCTGTCGTAAGGAATGTGCCGAACTGATAGAAGATAAAGGAAATAGCATAAGCAAAACCGCATTGATAACCGATGGCAAAGAGCGTCCATTTGCCATTATTCATTTCGCGGCGAATGGCTCCCATGGCAGCGACGCAGGGCGCGCACAAAAGGTTGAAGATGAGGAAAGAATAGGCACTGAGGGTACTGAAGTCCTTGGCAAAGGTGCCCCAAAATTCCTCTCCGTCCTCAGCTGCTTCTGCAAGGCCGTAAAGGATACCAAAGGTGCCCACTAGGTTTTCCTTTGCAATAAGGCCCGTGAAGGCAGCTACAGCGGCTTTCCAATCACCCCAGCCAAGGGGGGCAAAGATCCAGGCGACTTTTTCGCCGATATAGGAAAGGAATCCATCGTTCAGGTCTTCGACCATGGTAATCTCGCCATCGACATAACCGAATCCAGAAAGGAACCATACGAGGATGGTGGAAAGAAGGATGACCGTGCCGGCTTTTTTGATGAAGCTGGAAGCGCGTTCCCAAACACTGCGGGCAATGTTGGAAAGGGTCGGCATGTGGTAGGCCGGCAGTTCCATGATGAATGGTGCGGGATCGCCGGCAAACAGTTTGGTTTTTTTGAGGATGATCCCAGAAATGATGATGGCTGCAATCCCGACAAAATAAGCCGAGGGAGCGACCCACCATTCGCCGCCAAAATAGGCCCCGGCGACAAGGGCAATGATCGGCATCTTGGCAGAGCAAGGAATCATGGTTGTTGTCATGATGGTCATGCGGCGGTCAGGCGCATTTTCAATGGTCCGGGAAGCCATGATGGCAGGAACCCCGCAGCCGGAACCAATCAGCATGGGAATGAAAGATTTTCCGGACAGGCCAAATTTACGGAAGGCGCGGTCCAGGATGAAGGCGATACGGGCCATGTACCCACAGGCCTCCAGGAAGGCAAGGAAGATAAAGAAGACAACCATCTGCGGCACGAATCCAAGGACGGCACCGACACCGGAGATGATTCCATCAACGACGAGGCCTTCCAGCCATTCCGCAACGCCCCAGGAAGCCATGAGCTCGTGGGCACCGGGAATGACCCATTCTCCAAAGAAGGTATCATTGACCCAGTCCGTTGCTTCCGTTCCGATGGTCGTGACGCTAATATAGTAAACGAGGAACATGATGGCTGCAAAAATGGGGAGCGCCAGGAAGCGGTTTGTGACAACGCGGTCGATTTTATCAGAAACAGTTAGGCGATGCTTGTCTTTCTTGACGAAGCATTTTTCGATGACTTTTGAAACGTAATTGTAGCGTTCATTTGTAATGATGCTTTCTGCATCATCATCCATTTCCTTTTCGACGGAGACGATGTCATCTTCAATGTGGGAAATGAGCTCCGGAGAAAGCTTCAGGGCATCGAGCACATTGGCATCCCGTTCAAAGAGCTTGATCGAATACCAGCGGCTCTGGGATTGGGGGAGGGCGCCCTGCGTGGCTTCTTCGATGTGGGCCAGGGCGTGTTCAACAGGACCGGCAAAGGTATGGATCGGTTCAGCTGGAACCCTCGTCATAACCATTTGCGCGGCTTTTTGGATGAGGGCCTTGATGCCTTCGCCTGTCCGTGCGGAAATTTCCACAACCGGGCATCCAATGGATTTGGCGAGGACCTCTGTATAGAGGATATCCCCGTTAGCTCGCGTGACGTCCATCATATTCACGGCCATGAGGACGGGAATCCCCAGCTCCATGAGCTGTGTCGTCAGGTAAAGGTTGCGTTCAAGGTTGCTGCCGTCGACGATATTTAAGATGGCATCGGGCCGTTCCTTTACCAGGTAGGTGCGGGAAACGACTTCTTCCAAGGTGTACGGGGAAAGGGAATAGATTCCGGGCAGGTCCTGGATGAGGATTTCTGGATGACCGATCAGGGTACCTTCCTTTTTTTCAACCGTGACACCAGGCCAGTTGCCAACGAACTGATTGGATCCGGTAAGTGCATTGAACAGGGTCGTTTTGCCTGTATTTGGGTTCCCTGCAAGAGCAATCTTATATTGCATAATAAAACCTTCCTTTCAAAAAGTTGCCATTGACTAATCAACGGGGAAATTGATTACACTTCTTTGATTTCAACGATTTCGGCATCGCCTTTCCGCAAGGAAAGTTCATAGCCCCGCACCGTCATTTCTACTGGATCTCCTAGGGGTGCGACACGGCGAATCTGCAGGGCAGTTCCTTTGGTCAGGCCCATATCCATGATGTGGCGTTTCATGGCACCGCTGCCGTGGATTTTGATGACTTCGTACTTGTGGCCGGTTTTAGCATCTTTTAAGGTAAGCATCGCAAGTTCTCCTTTACTGCACAAATATTTTATTGGCCATCTCCATACTGATGGCGACACGGGAATCGCGGATGTTCACAATGATTCCTGCTGGGGTGTTCTGAACGACCGTAATGGGGGCGCCGAGGGTGATTCCAAGATTTTCCAGGTGGCTCCTGACCTTAGGGGAACCGCCAATCCGAATGACCGTTAGGACGTCGCCTGATTTTGCAAACGCTAAGGGCATGATGGCCTCCTTTGAGTTTTTTAGGAAGAGTTTCTTTTGACCACACAATGTTAGCATAGACTAACGCAATATGCAAGAAGTTTTCCTACAATGAAACCATAAAAGCAAAAAAAAGGGCACTGCCGAAGCAGTGCCCAAAGGATTACCCTTCTGGATGCAATTTCTTTTCGGAGAATTTCCGCAGCCTGTCAAGGGCATAGAGGAAAACACCTCCCAAAAGAAAACACAAGGGACTGAATGTTTCCAAGGTCATGGCCGGTTGGGGGACCTTAAGGGTGGTAGGTCCTGTAACGATGGTGTAAAGGGAACCGACCATAAGTCCCAAGATGAAGTAAACCATGGCGGCCCGATGCATTTCCAACGCATTTTTCACAATGCGGATGATGCCCACAATTCCTGTAAGGACGCCGCAGCCAAAAATGATGAGGACGGGAAGGTAGGAAAGATTCATATGAAGGAATTCACGAATGGCTCCGATGATGGGAACGTATAGCCCAAAGATGAGGAGCATGGTGGATCCGGAGATTCCCGGCAGGACCATGGCACAGATGGCAATCATGGCGCAGACGAAGATATAAATGCCTAGCGTAGGGGTGAGCTGATTAACGTCAACTTGTACGCCTTTTCCGCCGGCAGGATTGAACCAGGTAATCACAAAGACCACAAACAGGCCCAAGAGAAAGAAGGGCAGCCGATTCTTCTGGGAAAGGGCCTGCTTCTCCTCTTTGAGGATCAGGGGGAGGGAAAAGAGCGAAAGTCCCAGGAAGAGGGAACTGAGTTCATAGATCCTGGTTGTAAAAAGACTTCCCAAGACCATGACGGATGATCCCATGCCAAGGGCCCAGCCAATCCCTAATTTCCCCAAAAAGACCAGGGCGTGCTGTTTCAGCTCCCGCGTCCCATGGGTCAGGACGTAAAGGGAACCGATGAATTCATCATAAAATCCCAGAACAAAGGCAATGGTCCCTCCGGAAACACCGGGAACACTGTCTGCCAGTGCCATGGAAAAACCACGGATAAGGTTAAGGAAAAAGTCCATTTGATCATATCCTTTCTACTAAGCGTAAAATGTTTCTCGGTAGGGAAAAATAGTCCTTGCAAAATAAAGGGG
>UPXT01000024.1 GCA_900538365.1 uncultured Acidaminococcus sp.
TACCTGTCTTTACCTACGTATGATTTGGAATCCCCCAAAAATACGTGAAGAACCTTTTTATTTTTATATTTTTCTTTTAATATGATATTGAAATTATTTGCATTTTACCGAAAAATCTGCTATTTTAAGACATGAGGCAATACCTCACCCATATCTACCCTCACAAAGATATGGAAAAGACCTTTCGAGTTTGATCTGCCATTCTCGAAAGGTCTTTTATTATGCGTTATTTTAGATAACCCGGACTTTCAATTAAAAATGCCTTTTCCAATTTCTGACCATACTGATCCATCAAACGGATTAGATCTTGTATGGACTTACTGAGTTTATAGTCTTTCCTGTGGACGATAGAAACACTCCACACGGGATTATCCAGCAGGCAAAACCATGCACAATCATCGCGATATGGACTAGATAAGACACGAGAATGCGGGAGGATTGTGCAAGATAGTCCTTTGCTCACAATCTGTGTGAGTGCTGTATTGATTGCTGTTTCAAGCATGATGCTAGGGTGCAGGTGGTTTTCCTCAAACATAGGATCAATAACTTCCTTGCGCATGGTAGAATCCTCAAAAATAAGAGAAAATGGCTCATCTTTAAATAGGTGGATATCAGTGACTCGGAGCGGCTGGTTGATTCCAATAGGTACGGCATTTTTAGCCAAAGGATGGGTCATTGGAATCCCCAATAGCAAATCTTCCTGATAAACTTCATGAAAGACCAAATCTGGAAAACATTTTGCCGTGTTAATGTTGGTCAAGACAATCCCAATGTCAAGTTCTCCCTCTTCAATGAGCTGATATTGATCACGAACAATATGCTCGGCCAATTTACAGCGAAGATAAGGGTATCTATGACGAAAAATAGGGTACACAGCAGTAAAAAGATCAATGCCGTGCTCATGAGTAAGGCCAATGGATATTTCTGCGTGCAAATTATTTTTAAGGTCACTCAGCTGAGTTAAGGTATTGCGCTGGATTCGAAGGATTTCCATGGCGCTGCGCACATAAATCTCCCCCGCCTCAGTAATCCTAAAGTGATGATGATCCCGCTCAAAGAGCTTGATTCCAAGATTGCGTTCCAACTTCAGTAATTGCTGGTTAAGACCGGACTGCGTTAAATAAAGTTTCTCAGCGGCTTTGGAAATACTCTCACATTTGGCAATCATGACGACGTAATCCAGCATCTTGATATCCATGGAGGATCCTCCTTAATAGTAGTTTTTCTACTTATAAAATAAATTATTATCACCTTCATTTCATTTCGTCAAGCCAGTAGAATGAATCACAAGAGTTATCGGAATATTATTTTATTTCATTTCATCTCGCTAGGAAAAGGTAAAGAAAGGGGTTTTATCATGAAAGTGTTACACTGGCTTGACCGAAATTTCGAGCTCCTGATTTTGGCAATCATGCTCGCTGTCATGTGCGTACTGTCCTTTGCAAATGTTGTCATGCGTTATGGATTCCACCACGCCTTGACTTGGTCAGATGAGGTATGCTGCTACCTGCTTGCACTGTCAGCATTCTTCTGCCTACCTTGCGCCATTCGGAGAGGAGTCAGTCTAAAGGTAGACACCTTTACAAGACTGCTCCCTGAAGCAATTCAAAAGTATATTGAAATTCTCATCACCCTTGTTATGATGGGGATTATTTGGTTTCTTTTTCAAGGAACCATTGAACTGATAGGAAAAGCTGATTTGATTCATCAGGCCAGTCCTGCACTCCGGATTCCAGTCGCTTCGCTATACCGTTTCATGGCCTTAGGCCTTGCACTTGGAATGATTCGTTACGTTCAGCTTCTATATCGTCTCTTTACGGGAAAAGCGCAAACAGAAGCAGACAACGGTAACGATATGGAAAATGAGAAGGAGGAGATGAATTAATGGGTATCGGGATTTTCTTTCTAGTTCTATTCGTGCTTATCATTGCGGCACTTCCCATTGGAGGCGTTTTTTCCTTTCTCTCCATGTTGCCCCATTTAGCAAATCATGCCTTTTCCTTTGGTGTAAGTGATGTTGCCCGTGCCATGTTTTCGGGACTAAACAGCTTCACCCTTCTAGCCGTACCTATGTTCATGGTCTCCGGTATGATTATGGCAAGAGGCGGTATTTCGAAGAAACTCTTCAATTTCTTTGGTTATTTTATCGGGAATAAGACAGCTGGGTTCCCCTGTGCGGTTGTTGTTACCTGTATGTTCTACGCTGCGATTTCCGGTTCTTCTCCGGCTACTGTTTCTGCAGTGGGTGCAATGACAATTCCATTCCTTGTTTCTATGGGATATGACAAAATATTTGCTACCTCAATTGTAACCGTCGCCGGTGGCCTTGGAGTCATCATTCCACCATCTATCTCTTACATTGTCTACGCTTCCATCGCCAACTGTTCTCCCTCAAAACTCTTCATCGCCGGCATCATTCCAGGCATCCTCATTGGCTTTGCCCTCATGGTTTATTGCTATATTTACTGCAAGAAGCATGGTGAAGATAAACAAAAACTTCAGGAAAGCTATGACGAACTCCACAAAGACGGATTATGGAAGCTCTTTAAAGACAGCTTCTTTGCCCTTATGACGCCGGTCATCATTTTGGGAACGATTTATACAGGCATCTGCAGTCCTACTGAAGCTGCTGTAATCAGCGTTTTCTACGGTCTTTTTGTGTGCATCTGTGTCTATCGCACGCTTTCTATCAAGGACCTTGGGCATGTTTTTATGGAAGGTGCCAAGACGTACGTCAATATTCTTTTTGTCATCGCTGCGGCCGCGGCTTTTGCCAAAGTCTTGACACTGCTCCGTTATCCTCAGACTATCAGCCAAGGTGTTCTTGCCCTTTCGGACAATAAGTATGCAGTCCTTCTCATCATGAACCTTGTCATGCTTGTATGCGGCATGTTCATCGACAACATTCCAAATATCATGATTTTAACTCCGATCATGGTTCCAGTCGCAACAGCTCTAGGTGTTGATCCCATTCATTTTGGGATCATCATGACCTGCAACCTAGCTATTGGTATGGTTACTCCTCCCATGGGGATCAATCTTTTTGTTGCCTCCGGCATGACAAAAATTCCTATGCTGAAACTTGCCCGTGCCGTCGTTCCCTTCCTCATTACATTCCTGATTTCCCTAGGTCTAATTACCGCTGTTCCAGGGATTTCCATGGGGCTTGTCAGTGCCCTCTCCAAAGATACTGCAAAAGTTGCAGCAACGACAACACCTGCTTTGGATGCTGATGCCGATTTTTATGGAAAAAACATCAAAGCCTTGGATCCTGCGTCAATTCCAGCTGAATACCATTGGAGAGCTGCCATGACTGTTGCTGACTCATCTATCAACTATAAGATGGTCTCTGAATTTGCGTATTTAATTCACCAAAAATCCGGTGGTAAGATCACGGTTGATATCTATCCAAGCGGTCAACTGGGCAATACAACTGAATTTACGGAAGCTGTGGTCAGTGGTTCAATAGATATCGGAACAGGAATGACAACAGACCTCGTTGATTTTATTCCCCAATATGCCGTCTTTGACATGCCGAACCTATTTGATGATGTAAAACAAATGAGAGCCGTCCTTAGTGGCAATTTCCCCACCATCATGAACCAGTACTGTAATGCGGGCGGTATCCAAATGCTTGGTTACTCTGATGCAGGATTCCGTCAACTCACAACGAACAAGATTGTAAGAAAACTAGATGATCTGAAGGGGCAAAAAATCCGCGTCATGACCAATCCTTACCATCTTGCTTATTGGGATGCCCTAGGTGCAGCAGCAACACCGATGCAGTTTACAGAAGTATTCATGGGCCTACAGCAAGGAACCATTGACGGGCAGGAAAACCCTTACATGAACATTGTAGGAAATAACGTTCAGGAAGTGCAGAAATATGTAATCGAAACCAATCATATTGGACACATCATTACCTTCTTCATGAACAAGGATGTTTATCATTCTCTGCCTGAAAATGTCCGTCAGCTTGTCGATGAATGCGCTGCAGCCGCTACTGCGTATGGCAATGCCAAAGCAGACGCCAGCATCAAACAATATAAACAAATCTGCATTGACGCGGGAAATCAGATCATTACCCTGGATCCCTCTGTCGTAGAAGAAATTCGCCAAAAAGGAAAAGTCGTACAGCAGATGGTCCGTCGCGATGTAGGTAATAACATTGTTGACCAACTCATGGACGCAATCGAACAAACCAAAAAGCAGTAATTCACAAAAGCCTTGATGCCTGCCATCAAGGCTTTTAGAAAGGATGTACCTCATGAATTTTCTCATCAAGAATGGAGTTTTCTTGGATACAGAAACTGGCACTTGGATTCATTCCAATCTTGCTATCACAGGGGGAAAGATTGCGGATACGCCACCCCCTCACAAATCAGAAAACTATCATATCATCGATGCCAAAGATTGTCTCATTACACCAGGTCTCATTGATTATCACACCCACTACTATGAAGGCGGCAGTGAAAATGGTGTGAATCCAGACGCTACTTCATTCTGCACTGGTATTACAACAGCAGTGGATGCAGGCACGACAGGTGCGGGCGGCTATGAACTTTATTACAAGACCATTATATCGATGTCTGACGTACGGATTCTTAACTGTCTGCTCATTGCTTCCGGCGGTCAATCCAATGACCGGTACCCAGAGAATCTAGACCCCAAATATTTTGATGAAGAAAAGATTACTTCACTATTCGAGCGGTATGGCCATAACCTTGTTGGACTGAAAACAAGACTGTCAAAAAATATTCTCTCTGCAGAAATGGCTCGTATTTCCTTAAAAAGGACCATTGAAATTGCGGATCGCATTGGTACCCGTGTTGTGGTTCACGTCACCGATTCTCCCATTCCCCTTGACGAACTTGCATCATATCTCCGTCCTGGCGATGTCATCTGCCATATTTTCCACGGAAAAGGCAAACATACCTGTCTAGACAAAGACGGCCATGTTCTCAAAGGCTTATGGGAAGCGCGCCGGCGCGGCGTCCTCTTTGATGCCTGTAATGGAAGAAGCAATTTCGATCTCGTCGTGGCTCAAAAAGCAGTCCAAGAAGGTTTTGTGCCTGACATCATCAGTTCCGATAACAATGCATCCAGTTGGTTTCTTCAGCCCCTTCATTCCCTTCCCCGCATTCTCTCAAAATATGTAGATTTCGGGATGAGTTTAGAAAGTGTGCTCTTAACAGCAACAAAGAAACCGGCGCATCTCATTGGCCATCCTGAATTAGGAACACTGAAGGTCGGTACGCCTGCAGATCTTGTAATTTTTAAAGATAAAAGAAAACAAGTCCCCTATGAAGATTGCAATGGTCATACCTTCATCGGCCATCATGTTCTTGTACCTCAAATGACATTTAAAGATGGTCGCTGCGTCTACTGTCAAGCAGATTTTCAATAATGAAGCAGCCCGGAATGCTCCCGACTGAGGGGCATCCGGGATTTTTTTGTCTCGCTATTGGATAATTGCAGGATTCGATCAATTGCAATCGTCCATTCGGTCCTATGATTCGATATTTTAATTTGATTTATAGATAATATAATGATATATTATCTATAAATCAAATTTTAGGAGGCGCAATGGATACCGATCTGATTCGTACTTTTTTGACACTTGCTCAGTGCAGCAGTTTTTCCACGGCTGCTGAAAAGCTCACCATTTCCCAATCCACGTTAAGCCATCGGCTCCATCAGTTAGAAGAAGAACTGGGAGACGTCCTCGTAAGCCGCAGCCGAGGAAAACGAAATTTTCACCTCACTGAAGCAGGGTTGGAGTTTATCCCTCTTGCCGAGGATTGGATGCGCCTTTCCCACTCCATTGCGGGTTTTCATTTAGGAAGACGCTCCCAGATGCTGCGTATCGGCAGCGTAGAATCCGTTGCGATGACCCTCAGTCCTCTTTACAAAAATCTGCTCCAAATCAGGGAAGGAGCATCTTCTCTTCATCTTTTTTATACGACAAGCCCGTCCTTTAAACTTTATGATGCCCTTGAAGCCCATCAACTTGATGTGGCTTTGGTTGTAAGGAAAAGGAGAAGTCCGCTTCTAATTACAGAACCTCTTTTTTTGGAAGGACACCTTCTTCTGGGGGATTTTGGAAAACAGTCACACCCAATTGATCCTGCCACACTTCCTCCCCATCGAGAACTGCTTGCAGATTGGTCCCCAGCGTTCGAGCCCTGGCATCAGGAGATTTTTGGTTCAGTAGCCAGCCCTCTTGCTACAGTTGATACATCCCAAGCCCTGTTAGGACTGTTGGGAACGGAAACATGGAGCATTATTCCTGAAGCTTTCGCCCTTTATCTTAAGGATATGGGGATACTCGACCGTTTAGGACTCTCCCTTTATGAGCTTACCACGCCGCCACCGCGTCGTGTAACGTACAAGGTAACGCATCGGCATATCGACCCTGCCCGGAAAGAACTTATGGCTCATTTTGAAAAAGAACTCACTCATTTTATAACAGAGGATCACTTTACGCTTCGTACTGGCATCACAAGGAGGAAAGAATATGGAAATTGTTAGAGGCGGTGTTGTTTCAAAACTGCTTGAAGGAGTGCCTATCCCTAAAATGTTCCGGGCAAAGCAGAGCTTTCCCCGTCCACTCATTAAACGGGAAGATATTCCCGCTGCCGTTTGGCAAGCCATGGAAGGCGAACGTACAGCTTCCCTCATCAAACCAGGCATGAACATTGCCATTACAGCAGGCAGCCGCGGTATTGCCAATGTCGACGTCATCACCAAAGCCATTGTTGATTTCGTAAAGAAAAAGGGGGCTCATCCCTTTATTGTCCCGGCCATGGGAAGCCACGGCGGAGCAACGGCAGAAGGACAGTGCCAGATCCTTGAAGGCTACAACATCACGGAACAAAGTATGGGCTGCCCCATCCGTTCCTCTATGGAGACTGTCCTTTTAGGGACAAGTGAACTAGGAAAGCCTGTCTATCTCGACAAGATCGCCTACCATGCTGACGGGATCATTGTCTCCTGCCGCGTAAAACCTCACAATGCTTTCCGCGGCAAGTACGAAAGCGGGTTCTGCAAGATGATGGTTGTTGGCCTCGGCAAACAGGAGGGTGCCGAAAGCGTCCACAGCGACGGCATGGGGGTCATTGCTAAGAACCTTCCAGCAAACGCCAAAGTCATTCTCGATAAGGCCCCCATTCTCATGGGCGTCTGTACCATTGAAAATGCTTATGACGAAACGGCTAAGATTGCAGCTGTTCATCGGGATGACATCCTAGCGGAGGAACCGGGTCTTCTTAGAGAAGCCTTTGGCAATATGCCCCGTCTCATCGTCGGTGAATGCGATGTACTCATCGTCGACGAAATCGGGAAGAATTACAGCGGCACCGGCGTTGATCCCAACATCACAGGAACCTTCTCCACGCCTTATGCCCATGGCGGCGTCAAAGTGCAGCGCACATGTTTTCTTGATTTAACGGAAGCTTCCCATGGCAATGCCCTTGGGACGGGTCTGGCAAGCTGCATTTCAAAACGGCTCTTTGATAAGATTGATCTGCAGATGATGTATCCCAATACCATTACCAATACGGTCATTCGCTCGGCGGAGCTTCCTATCATCATGGCAACAGATAAAGAAAGCATCCAGTTCTGCATCCGCACGTTAAATGGGGTTGATAAAGACCATGCCCGTGTCATCCGGATTCCCAACAGTCTCCATATCGGAACCATCATGCTTTCCGAAGCCTATTATAATGATGTCGCAGAAGGCAAATATGAAGGACTGGAAGCCCTCGACACGCCGGAATATATGGAATTTGACGATGAAGGCAGCCTTTTGACGAAGATTATCTGATTCCATTAAAAAAGCTCTCCCCTGCATTTCTGTAGGAGAGGGCTTTTGTTATCTTTATTTTTTGTCTACCCGCTTAGTTGCAATCACATCAACGCCAAGCCCCAGCACATCTGAAATGAGCACGCTCCCGGCCTCGACAGGGGCCTTCACCACGGTCTTGCGGATTTCTTTCATCACAGGGAAAATCATGTCTTTAGGAATCATGCCCTTAGTTCTTACACTCACGAGCGGCAATTCTCCGCCTTCAACAAGGACGGAGCTTGCAATGCTGCGTTTTGGGGCAATGAGCTCCTGCTGGGCATAGGCTTCCCCCCGCTTACATAGCGCCCCCTCAAGGGAAAGGACCGCAATGGTTTCTGCGCTTTTTTCATAGGTGATATGCAGGTCACAGCCATTGGGGCAGACAATACAGGTTAGCTCCTTATTCATCAACACTCACCTCCAAGGACGCTTTTCCAACAATCTGGTTACTCTTGATGGGCAGTTCAATCATATTTGCCGGCAGGGCATTTTTTACAAGCTTTTGAGCAACGATATGATTCCCTTGCCGAACTGTGATTTTGGCATTTTTCTGGGGCGCTCGGACACGGAGGGAAAGGGTCACATCTTCTTTTCCCGTGAGCTTTTGGGGAACCGTGTGGCCCACATTGCGGCCCGTTTTGACGTCAATGACAGCCTCATAGCGGCTTCCTTCCAGATAGCGCTTGATTCCTCGTGCCATAGTTTCTGCTTCCAGGGAAACAAAATCAACCAGGTCATGAACATGCAGGACGTTGCCTGCGGCAAAGATTCCCGGTACGGTCGTTTCAAAGTATTCATCGACAATGGCCCCACTTGTAGCTGGGGTAAGAACAGCGCCTGCACCAAGGGTCAGTTCATTTTCCGGAATCAATCCAACGGAAAGGACAAGGGTGTCACAAGGGATTTCCTCTTCTGTTCCTTCAATCACTTGAAGCTTTTTATCCACTTTGGATACGACAACGCTCGTCACACGGTCCGTACCCTTAATATCGGATACGGTGTATCCCAAATGCAGGGGAATGTCATAATCGTGGAGACACTGCTCAATATTACGGGGAAGGCCGCTCGGGATCGGGTTGATCTCGTAGACGCCGATGACATGCGCGCCTTCAAGGGTAAGACGGCGAGCCATGATAAGGCCAATATCCCCGGACCCTAGGATCACCACTTCTTTGCCAGGCATCCGGTTTTGAAGATTGATATAGGCCTGGGCCACACCTGCCGTAATGACACCAGCCGGGCGGGTTCCCGGAATGGCAAGGGCCCCTCTTGTCCTTTCCCGGCACCCCATAGTGAGGACAACCGCTTTGGCTTTGGCAATGATCATGCCCGATTCATGGGCCGCCTGCACCTCGTGATCAGGTGTCACATTAATGACCGTCGTATCCGTCACATAAGGAATCTTTCGTTTTTCCACTTCCTTGATAAAACGGGCTGCATATTCGGGACCGCTTAACGATTCTCCAAACCTTGTGAGGCCAAATCCATCATGGATACACTGTTTGAGTATGCCGCCCAAGGCATGTTCCCGTTCAAGGATCAAAAGATCCGTGATTCCTTCATCATACAGCTGGACCGCCGCTGCAAGACCAGCTGGGCCGCCGCCGACAATGACGACATCCGTATGCAGCACCTTAGCTTTTTCCGCTTTCATTTCCATCTGCTCCCTCTCATTTCCCGGCTTCATTCCGAACGGTTCCTGTAAAGATCCAGCCGCCTTCACGTTGGTAACGAAGATCTTCCGGAGAAAGCCCCAGTTCCTTTTCGATGAGTTCCGTAATCCGCGTCTGGCAATAACCGCCCTGGCATCTTCCCATCATGGAACGGGTCCGGTTCTTGATTCCTGTCACGGTGTGAACGCCCAAAGGATTGTGAAGAGCGGCCAAGATTTCGGCCTTCGTCACGTTTTCACAGCGACAAAAGATCTGTCCATAGTTTGGATCTTCTTTGATGGCCTCCATCCGCTCTTCCAAAGTCATTTCAGCAAAACGCGGAATCGGTTTGCGGATTGGATCGAAGGCTTCTTTCTTCTTGATGAGATTTCCTTCATTTTCTTCCGTACCAAGAAAAATGGCTGCCACGCGGCGAGCCAGCGGCGTTGCCGCTGTGACGCCAGGAGACTCGATTCCCACAAGGCTGATGGTATGGGGAATCTCCTCATTCGTATCAATCCGGAAATCCAGAGCTTCCTTTGTTATCGGATTATAGTTGCGCCACCGGATTCCCACAAAATTACGGATGAAATAAGGGCGCGCCATCTTGGGGAACATCTTTTTTCCATCAGTAAAAAGTTTATCCAAACTCTGCTTCTGGTTTGCATAATCCTCGGGGCCTTCCGTATCATACCAATCAGGTCCCACAAGAATATTGCCATCTACCGTAGGCGTCGCGTGCGTCACAAATCCCCCTTGATCATTTGGAGCCGGATAAACAGGAGTCTTGAGGAACTGGCCCGCCTTTTTATCAAGGACGTAATACTCTCCTTTGCATCCATACTGAGGAACATGCGGATAGCCCATCATTTCGCCAATCTTGTTGGCATAGGCACCGGCACTGTTAATGACCCATCTTGCAAGGAAAATGGCCCGTTCTGTCGTTACTTCATACAGGTCTTCTTTCCCTGATACGGAAGGATTTCGCTTGATAAGGCGGGCCATATCTGTGGTATCCTTGGGAATTCGTTTAATGCCCGTAACGCGGGATCCAAAGTAGAAATGAACGCCATTATGGCAGGCATTTTCAGCAAGTCCAATGGTGTACTGGAAGGGATCCAAGATTCCGGAACTAGGAACATACATAGCAAAATTGCCGCCTGCGTTAGGTTCAATGCGTTGCATTTCGTCAGCATCGACCATACGCATGCCTTTGACTCCGTTTGCTTCCCCGTTGGCCTTAAAGCGCAGGATATTTTGGCGGTCATGTTCGGTAAATCCAACAACCAATTTTCCCGTTCTCTTAAAAGGCACTCCCAGTTCGGAAGCCACTTTATCGAATTCCTGATTGCCTTCTACGGAACACTGGGCCCGCAGCGTTCCCAGTTTATACGTAAACCCACCGTGAAGCATGCCCGTATTGCGGCTGGAGTTTCCTGTTGCCACATCCAGTTCCTTTTCAAGAACGGCTGTTTTTAGTTCATATCGGGATAGCTCCCTTGCAATGGCGCTTCCCACGACACCAGCACCAATGACAATGACATCGTATTGTTCCATTCTTCTTTTTCCTCCTTATTCAAGGGTCCTTTCTAAAATAGCAGGGAAGGCGCTGTTAGGCAAACCACAATCATGAATAACAGCCATAAGGGCCCCCCAATTTTAACGTAATCACTAAATTTATATCCGGCAGGGAGAATCTGCATATTTACAGGCGTCCCAATCGGCGTTGCAATGGCCATATTAGATGCCACAGCAATGAGGATGATAAAAGGAACAGGGCTGAGTCCCATCTTCAGTGCCAAAGGGATATAAATAGGTGCAAGCATCGCTGAAACCGAGACATTCTGCATAAACAGGGTCAAGAAACTTCCTAAGACAAACATCACGCAAAGGATGACCGTCAAGGAAGCATGTTCGCCTCCGAAAAAATCAAGGATGCTGCTGGCAATCAGCTCTCCTGCTCCGGTCTTTTCCAATCCCGTTCCCAAAGTGGTAATGGCGCCGACGGTCAGAAGGACACCCCAATTGAGTTCATGCAAGGTTTTCTCAAAAGAAATCGTTTTGGTCATAAAAAGGATCGTCGCACCGATCAGCGCAACATTTGCAATATTCAAATAGGCACTGAAGGGCCTGAAACCACAAAGGATAAATCCCACAATGCAAATTCCCAACGTAAAGACCGAGATAACTTGCTTTTTCTTAGGAACCTGAGGAATCCCTACCCCATCGAGTTCATCACAGGGTGCCGCTGCATATTGGTTTCCATCATCAAAATGAGGGGACCCTGGCTTTAGGGTCTTTTTAGTGATGGTATACCCAATCGTTGCAAAGTAAAGGACCATGACAATATCAACGATCCACATGATGCGTGTAACATCAAAAACCCCCATTCCCATCTCATACCCTGCTGTCTGCATCAGGAAACTGTTGGCTGTATTCTGTGAAGTTGACCCAACAAGGGTCGTTGCTCCACCAACAATGCAGGCAATTCCGGCGGGCATAATGACCATCTTGGAACGGATTTTTCCTCTCGAACCAGCCGCAACCGCTGCTATGATGGGCATCCACATGGCAATGCATCCAGAATCACTCATGAAAGCAGACATGAAGGTACAGATGGTCACCACAACAACAGTAAAAATCCTTTCATTCTGCACAATCCTTAGTTTTCCAATGGCAACCCCCATCTTTTGAGCCACGCCAGTTTGAAAAATAGCGTCTCCAACAATCATCATCCCGGCAATCATACAGACAGGAGCACTGCCAAATCCCGAATAGATGGCAGATAACTTGACACTGGGGAGCATGATTCCCATTGCCAGTGAGCAAAGGACGGCCGTGACCGCCATAGGGAACGCCCTCGTGATGAATAAGACCATCGTAACTGCGACAATTACAATGCATAGTGTAGTCTCGGACATATTTGCGCCTCCTTCAATATGTCTCTGTAAAAATTCAAAGGACTCGTAATATTCAGTTTTCTGCAGTTGTGATCACAATCTCCTCTTTCATCCTAGGGAATATTTAAGTTCTAGTCAATTTATATTGATTATATTGATTTAATTTGTTAATATTCATCTTAAAGGCAAGAATAAATGCAAATTAAAGAAGGCGATTTTCTTGGGTAAGCTTCCTTATTATGCCTATTTTGGATCCTCTATCGTTTATTCCGTTCCACAGCTCCATGATGAAATGGAAATTTATCTCAGTCTGAATCATAATGGCAGCTTTCTGGTCCAAGATACCCGTTATCCCCTCGAAACGGGCAGTCTGATCATCATCCGGCCCTTTGAGATCCATTATTTATTCAGTTCAGTCAAGGATCATACAGATCGTTATGCTTTACGCTTTCCTGTTAGTTTCCTTGAAAAAATGTCAACATCGGAAACCAATCTAAAAAAGCTATTTGAAAATGTTCCCCACCATATCATGCTTTCTCAACATGACCTCATTAAATTTTCGAGTCTTATGGAGGACTTAATTGCTCCTGTACAACCCCAATTTGGGGAAGATATCTATCGCACCCTTTTGCTAGAAAAATTCCTGCTTGCTGTGGCAAGGAAACTGCACGATTGCAAGACAGACGAAACAACCGAAATCGAAACGCGCGACCGCACCATTATGGATACCATCACCTATATTTCGGCCCATTACCTGGAGTCCATCCATCTTGACGATATCGCCGCCCACCTTTATGTCAGCAAATCCCGTCTCTGCAAGATTTTCAAGGACCATACGGGAATTTCCATTGGCGACTATATGACTATGCTCCGTCTGCAAAAAGCTTGTGTTCTCTTGAAAGAAAATACCATGATGGTACGGGATGTAGCAGCCGCGGTAGGATTTAGGAGCTATCCGCATTTCATTCGAACCTTTACCAATAAAATTGGAATGTCACCGAAAAAATTTGTACGCGAATCAAAAAAGTAACAACAAAAAAGATGGAAGCAACAGCATTTCACATACTATTGTTTCCATCTTTTTGTTATCCAATACTTTCATGTAAAGTAATCTCTTAGTTTTTCCAAAAGTGTTTGAGAGCACCATTATCTTCAAAAGGAACAGGAAAATAATTCCCTACCAAGGACCCTCGCTCTGGGTCAAGTTCTTTTGCAAGGGCTTTTGATACCCAGATTCGTTCGAGGTTCCCTGTATTGCGGATAATCGCCATTCGAAGATCTTCCAGGGCAATTCTTCCTGCGGCCTTGATACAGGCTTTAAAAACAAGTTCGTCCGTTTCCATCGTCGGCGGGATCATGGCCGTAAAGGGCTTCATTCCCGTCAGGGCATTAATGACTGTCATGGCTTCATCAAGTTCATCCCGAACGCGTCGGGAAATAAAGTTTCCCATACCGATTCCATTGCCATTGCCTTCGGATTGAGGCGTAATGGAGAGAATACCCAGCTCCGTCACATCAGGTCCAACATTGGGCCGATTATTGATGGGTCTTCCCACAATTGCAGGGTCCATCCCGGTCCCCGATATATTTTTCCCTAGCTCACAGCAAATCAACACGTCCATCGCGTCAAAGGGAATGCGCGGGACCATTTTCTTGGCCCGTTCCAGGATTTTGGGTTCTTCTGTTGGGATTTCTTCTTTTCTGAGGGCATAGACATCGGCGAGTTCATCATAACCATTTTCTATGACTGCAATCCCGCCAACAACTTTAGCAGTTTTGAGGGCCAGAAGCCCAACCCTTGCCATGTTATCGTTCAGATAATCCGTGCCAAGGCTATGGGTCATCGCTGCTCCCTTATGTTTAGCCAGTCCTATGGCCATCATTTTGACAAGACCACTCTGATAAGCACCATAAATGGAAGTATGAGTCTTTACCCGATTAAGCAGCAAGATGCCATCTGCCTCTGACGCAATCCGATCCAAATAAACAGGAAGTCCCAGCTCCGTTCGGGCGATTTCAACGACATCCATACTCGAATAAATTGGGGCACCCACGGTCTCTTCCGTAATGCCAAGATGCCTTAAGACCTCAACCTGTCCTTCCGCGGTCGCCCCGCCATGGCTCCCCATAGACGGAACAATAAAGGGAACAGCCCCACATGCCTTGATATAACGGACCGCAGCCCTCATCACGGCAGGATAATCCGCAATGCCGCGACTTCCGCCTGTAATAGCGATTCGAGCGCCTGGACGTATGGGGAGTTTTTTCTCTTGAAGGCGCGCTAAAAGGACCTCTTCTGCCTTAGGCAGACGAGTCTCATCAAATTTTGTTTTGATCTCGATAACAGGAGGGATCCTGTATTCATCGAGCATTTTCTTTAGCGCATCCATCATGGCACCTCCTAAGCATTCCTTTCCCTCAAAGTATAACATAAAGAGATGACAGAATATTCTTGTATGATTTAGATTTTCTGATGAATCTTCCCAGAAAAATGGGTTCTTTAAGGATAATAAAATGGGTATTTTTTATTTTTAACATGTTAAATTTTGCTTGACAAATATTCTGAACAGTGTTAAATATTAGTTATCTGATTTTTCTTGCTGTATAAATTAAGGAGGTTATTATGAACGCTGCAGATTGGATCAAAAAAGACCAAACGGTTAAACAAGTATCTGAGAAAAAGGAAACGGTTTTCATTAACCCGCTTTATCTACCCTTCGAAACAACGAAAGGCGTCTGCGACCTTATTGTTTCCGACGAGGATATTGCCGATGCCGCGGCAAGACTGGATCGCTTTGCGCCTTTTATTGAAAAGTGTTTCCCTGAAACAAAAGAAACGCATGGCCTGATTGAATCCCCCCTGCGCAGCATTCCCAAGATGCAGGAAGCGTTAAAAGAGGCTTATCATGCTGACATTCCGGGAACCCTCATGCTCAAGATGGACAGCCACCTTGCCATTGCTGGATCGGTCAAGGCCCGCGGCGGTATCTATGAGGTCCTAAAGCATGCCGAAGACCTCGCCCTTGAAGCAGGTCTATTGAAAAAGGATGAATCCTATGCCCGTCTTGCTGATGAAGACGTCAAAACCTTCTTTAAGCAGTATACGGTACAAGTTGGCTCAACGGGCAACTTAGGCCTTTCCATTGGCATTATGAGTGCTGCTCTTGGCTTTACCGTCAAGGTTCACATGTCAGCCGATGCCAAACAATGGAAAAAAGACCTGCTCCGCAGCAAAGGCGTAGAAGTTATCGAATATGCTGATGATTATTCCAAAGCGGTAGCCGAAGGACGGAAGCTTTCCGACCTTGATTCAAAAAGCTATTTCGTTGACGATGAGAAGTCGGTCAATCTATTCCTTGGTTATGCAGTAGCCGCCAACCGCCTCAAAAAACAGCTTGATGAAGCGGGCATTACTGTTGATGGAGACCACCCTCTCATCGTCTATATTCCAGCTGGTGTTGGCGGAGCGCCTGGCGGTGTGGCTTATGGTCTGAAACGTCTTTTCAAAGACAATGTTCATTGCTTCTTTACAGAGCCTACAAACTGTCCTTCCGTGCTCCTTGGGGTTGCAACGCAGCTTTTTGAAAAAGCCAATGTCCATGACTTTGGTATCAGTGGACAGACCGAAGCAGACGGCCTTGCCTGCGCCGCCCCTTCTGGATTTGTTACGCGCATCATGAGCAATCTTCTTTCCGGTGACTTTACGGTTGACGATTATCGTCTCTTTGATTACCTCCGTCTCCTCCACGGGCAGGAAAACATCGAAATCGAACCTTCAAGCTGTGCCGCCTTTGTGGGACCGACGAACCTCCTTTCCTACGAAGCATCGAAAACTTATTGTAAGAAACAGGGACTTACAAAGGAAAAACTGGCTGGCGCTACCCAAATTTGCTGGGCTACAGGCGGACGTCTTGTTCCCCCTGAAATCCGCAAGGCCTATCTTGAAACACACCTCAAGTAAGGAAAGGAGAATCTCATCATGAACCTCGTCATCATCGGTCTTATTGCAGCCGTTTTGATTCTTGTGTTCTGTACCATCAAGCTGAAGCTCCATCCATTCTTTGCTCTCATTGCGACAAGTGCGGTCTTTGCCATTATTTCCGGCATGAATATGGAACAAATGCTGAAGGGCTTTGCCAGCGGTCTTGGCGGAACCGTAGCGGATATTGGGCTTGTCATCGCGCTCGGGACCGTTACAGGAGTGCTCCTTGAAAAATCGGGTGCCGCTGAAACGATGGCTAAGACCATCCTCAAAATTACGGGTAAAAAACATGCAGCGCTTGGACTTGCCATTACGGGCTACTTCGTTTCCATCCCTGTATTCTGCGATTCCGCCTTTGTTCTCCTAAGTCCTATTGCCAAAAGACTCTCCAAAGATACAAAGATTTCCATGACAACCATGGCCATTGCCCTTTGCATGGGGCTTCACGCCACTCATATGTTTGTCCCACCTACACCGGGTCCCCTTGCCGTTGCAGGCATCCTGAACGCTGATTTGGGACAAGTAATCCTGTTCGGAGCATTGGTTTCCATCCCTGTAACACTGATTGGATATGCAGCGGCTCTTGTTGCCGGGAAGAAATACAATTATCTTCCTCAAGATGTTGTGGACGCAGAAGAAGGGAAAACCCTTCCCAGTGCCGGTATGGCCTTTACGCCTATTCTGCTGCCGATTTTCCTCATGTTGCTCAAGACCATTGGTACTATGTCAAAATGGGAAGGTATTTTGATGAGTTTCATTGATATTCTCGGAACACCACCCGTTGCACTTCTCTGCGGTCTTATCATTGCAGGAATTGGCTACCATCAAATCTACCCGGAAGATGATAAGGCTTGGGGATTTGACGGGATCATCGCCGACGCCCTCAAAACAGCGGGCCAAATTGTTCTCATCGTCGGTGCTGGCGGAGCTTTTTCCGGCGTGCTCAAAGCATCCCCGATGCAGCAAATCCTGACCGATTCTTTCTCTGGCCTTACCCTTGGAATCCTTGCGCCGTTCATCATAGGATTCATTTTCCGCACCTGCGTTGGTTCTGCGACCATTGCCATGGTGACAGCGGCTACGATGATTACTCCCCTTATCGATGTACTGGGTTTTGCGTCCCCCATGGGCCGAGTCGTAGCCATGCTCGCCTGCGCCGCTGGCGGTATGATGGTCTTTCATGCAAACGACGACTTCTTCTGGGTCACGACGACAACGAGCGAGATGGATACATCCATTGCCTATAAGACCATTCCGCTCATCAGTGTCCTGCAATCCCTGACGGCACTATTTTGCGTCTTCGTGCTTAAAATGATTCTTGTTGGTTAATCGATGAAATGACCTTACCTTTAATTAGGTAAGGTCATTTCTTTTCACTGCAAAGGTGAATTATGATATACTAAGAGGACTTATCATATGCGTTAAAGATTGGATTGCCCAAGTAGGAAGGAAGATGATGATGGAAGCGCTTCACACTGGAAAAGTCATCAAACAAATTAGGCTGCAAAAAAAATATTCCGTACGAAAAGTTGCAGCAATGGCAGGCATCACGGCCTCCATGCTAAGCCAAATTGAAAATGAACAAACCAACCCTTCCCTTAATACCCTGCGTTCCATCGCCCAGGTGCTTGAAGAGCCTCTATACAAGTTTTTCAAGAACGGGCCCTCTGAAGTCCACACCGTTGTTCATCCTGATACACGCAAGACTTTGGGGCTTAAATCAATTCCCGATGTACAATATGAATTGCTGACACCTGACACAAATGGGAACATTGAATTTATCATGATGATCATCCCCCCAGGATTTAGCTCTTATCATGAAGAAAAGACCCACATCGGTGAGGAAGTTGCGTATATGCAGGAGGGCGGTGCCGTCACTTTGGAAATGGAAGGCAAGGACTACAAAATGGAACCAGGTGACAGCTTTCGAATTCCTTCCAACGCGGCCCATGTTTGGCACAATCGTTCAGATAAGACTGTCAAGGTTATCTTTGCCGTTACGCCGCCGTCGTTTTAAAAAACTAATTCCCTCCTCTTGGAGTATTTCCTTGAGGAGGGAATTTTGCGCAAGTACGGGGTCTATAAAATAGGTGCCGAAACGTCCGCCTTAAACCTCACTACGGGAGAGAGCGGAACTTAATTGCCCTAACACATGTTTCCCAGACTTCCACTATCGCTCCAAAAGCATCGTTCAAAACTCGGGCGAATGGTCCTCACTACCATTCATAAGGAAACGTCGCTGCGCATTCGCATCCACCACTAAAACTGGAAAATTCAAGGGTTCGTCACTTTTTGAAATTTCTCGATTTTGGTCCCCTGCCTTGGCAAAAGCGGATTGACTCTATGAGCCGAGTTTTAAGGCAGAGATCTACGGCGCTGCACGACAAATATGCTGTCATTACATTTTTGCCGAGGCGGCAATGAAATACAAAAGCTGCGAAGAAATGAAGCTCTCATTTCTTCGCAGCTTTTTTCAGCAAATCTTATTACGCAGCAGGTTTTAAATTGGCTTTTTTCTTTTTCTGGATCATAATCAGACCCACAAGCACCGCAGCACCGACGATATCGGTCTGGAAACCCGGAATCATGAGACACAATGCCCCGGCAAGGGCCACCACACGAAGCGGAAGGGCAACCGGTGCATAGACGTAACCTTCACAGGCAACTGCCAGAAGAAATACACCAAGCGCCGCCGTAGCCGTCGTTAGAAGCCCTTCTGCAAGGGTCGTATTGATGAGCATAAGCTGCGGGGACAGCACAAAGATATAGGGAATGATAAAGCCTGCAATAGCAAGACGTACACTCGTCCAGCCCGTCTTCATGGGATTGCCGCCCGAGACGCCGGCTGCCGCAAAGGCGGCCAAGGCAACAGGAGGCGTGAGGTTTGCAAACATGGCAAAGTAGAAGCTGAACATATGAGCCGACGCATTCGGAATCCCGAGCTTAAACAGTGCCGGTGCTGCAATGGAGGACGTGATGATGTAGGACGGAATGGAAGGAAGTCCCATACCGAGAATCATGCACGTCACCATGGTAAAGACGAGGGTAAAAAGGATGGACGTCTGGCCCAGGCTGATGATGGTATTTGCCATGGTCAGTCCAAAACCGGTCTTGGAAGATACGCCAACGACAATACCGACACAAGCACATGCCATTGCCACACTGACGGTCTGTTTGGCACCTTCAGCTAAAGCATCAACGATTTGTTTGAGATTCATACGAGTTGCTTTTTTTACAGCTGCAACGACAATCGTAACACCGATCGTCAAAACGGCGGCATAAACAACAGTAGAACCTGAGAAAAAGAGCATATACAAAAGAAACAGAATGGGAATGATCAAATGTCCCTGTGCCTTCAGTACTTCCATGGCTTTAGGCAACTGCGATTTAGGGACACCTACAAGCCCGTCTTTAGAAGCACGAAGCTGAACCTGAATTAAAATACCCATGTAGTAAAGAAGAGCCGGAATGGCTGCCCATACAATGATTTCCGAATACTTGACGCCCAAAATTTCTGCCATGATAAAGGCTGCAGCGCCCATGATTGGCGGAAGGAGCTGGCCGCCGACGGATGCCGCGGCTGATACAGCACCAGAAAACTCAGCGCTGTAACCGGTCTTTTTCATAAGCGGAATGGTAAAGGATCCCGTCGTTACGACATTTGCAACGGCACTGCCATTGATGGAACCCAAAAGACCAGCAGCAACAACAGAAACCTTGGCCGGGCCACCTTTTGTATGACCAGCGAGCGCAAGGGAAATATCATTGAAGAATTTACCCATGCCGGACTTTGTCATCACACAGCCAAAAAGAATGAAAAGGAAGATATAGCTTGCCGAAACGTTGACTGACGTGCCATAGATACCTTCCGTATTGGCAAAGAAGTGATTCGAAAGACTCAGCCAATCATACCCCCGATGCATAAACATGCCAGGGAACTCACGGCCATAGATTCCGTATAGGATGAAGCCAATACTCAAAAGGGGCAATGCCTTCCCACTGCATCTGCGGGTCGCTTCAAGGACCAAGGCAACAAGAAGCGTCGCCATGATCATATCAGTCTGACTTGCTCGGCCAGCCCGTTCCACGACACCGAGATAATCGGTATAGATATAGATTGGAACCGCAAATGCAGCAAGTGCCAAAATCCAGTCGAGAATAGACGGTTTCGTCCTGCTGGATTTCTTGCGCATCGGATACATCAAAAAACATAAGCTCGTCATCATGGCCACATGAAGACTCCGATGCACTAAAGTCACAGGAGGCCCGAAGATGGCCGTATACAGATGATAAAGTGAAACAAGGATACAAAAAACATAAAAGAACGATTGCATGACGCCAGTAAATTTACGGGTCGCCGATTCCTTATCTACCTTTTCAATGATGGCAGTTGTTTTAGCCATCATTTCTTCGGACATATCACCGGTAATGACACCATCCTTATTAAGCGGTGTATCACTGAAAGAACTTGCCGAGGTAGGGTTGGTTGTGGATACTTTCTTCAAATCTTCCATCAAAGAATCCCCTCTCTTCAATTACAAGAATCAATCGAGTATGTTCCGGCAGGAGCCTGCCACTGGTGATAAGCTCATCATTGAGCTTGATCTCCCGTGTCGCATAATGTGAGTTGATCCAGTCAATCCGTGGAAATGGCTGGTCAATTTCATCCATAAAGATGTTGCCCTTCTCATCCACCCATGTTTTCTTCCCTCTATTTTCTGGGATTCCTGCCCCAAAAGCAGGAAATGAGATGGTATCAAGAATCAATGAATGATCCGGAGCGATGTGGAAGTACTCATGCCAGTGAATATGTTCGAGTGAATGAATCCAACCAAAAAATAAACGATCCCCAACTTTGGCAGGGAACTCAACATAGATGTGCTGGGTATCATAATTTTTGATTCTCATGACAGTTTGGCTTGCCCAATGCCACCAGGCCAAAAGTCCGATGGCAAGGGGCAGAAAGACCAAACACAAGGCAATTTTTTGTTTGCCTTTCATCCTAGATTAGAGCTTTCCTTTTTCCTTCCAGAATTTTTCAGCACCCGGATGGAGAATCAGCTGAGTTCCCTTGATGCCGCGGAGACCCGTATCCAGTTTAATTTCACGTTTTGCCGTTGCGTGGGAAGCCCCAATAGTAGCAAGCCCTTTTTCAGAATAGATTCCCGTCAGGATGTCATAAACGACATCATCGGACAACTTTTTATCAACAAGCATGACATTCATAACAGCAGCCGTCGGCGTATCGACTTCGGTGTCATAGGAAGTCTTAGGAATGCTGTATGGCATATAGAACGGGTACTTCTTAGTCAAGTTCTCAATGGCTTTCCCGTCAATAGGGATAAAGCGGATTTTTTTCATCGTACCCAGTTCTTTGATGGTTGCGTTGCCAAGTCCGCTCGTTACGAAAGCAACGTCGCACTGACCGTTCTTAATCTGGTCAATGGCTTCGCCATAGGACAGGTAGTCAACCTTAGCATCATCATAACTCATGCCATTAGCTTCAAAAATCATACGGGCATTGAGTTCAACGCCAGAGTTAGGAGCACCTACACCGACTCTCTTGCCTTTGATATCGGCAAAAGTTTTGATACCCGTGTCTTCAGTCGTAACAATCTGGACAACGTTAGGCCACAGACCCATCATGACGCGCAGATCCGGTTCCTTTTTCTTGCCTTCAAAAGCGCCGAATGCTTCTTGGCATTGAATAACCGAGTCTGACATAGCAATAGCAAGTTCGCCTTTACCGGTAAGGATGCCATTGATGTTTTCAACCGTTGCACCTGTTGCCGTCGAAGAAGTCTTGTAGCCCATTTCCCCTACAACCTTAGAGAACGCGCCGCCAATAGGGAAATAAATACCGCTTGTAGGCCCTGTCAGCACGGTCACAAACTGTTTGCTTCGATCAAGCTTACCATCAGCGGATTTCTTGTCCCCACCGCCACCGCCGCAGCCGGCAATGACCGAACCGGCAACAAGCATGGCTAAAATTGCGGTAACGACTTTTTTGACTTTCATAAAAACGCCTCCTTTTACAACTCTTTTCTGCTATTGTTTCCCAATCATCCCATATGGCAATCATTTACAGGATTCAATAGGGACCCACGCATCCTCATTGATAAAATGACACAAGCACACATGGAATTGAGAAACATATTTCATGAATAAAGAATATCATGAACATAATTTTACGTCAATATTGTGAACTCCCAATTATTTTACATTTCTTCAATTCTATATATTATAAAATCAGTACACTAAGTTTTATTTCATCAACACAATCCCAAATTATTCATCTCTACTATATATTATTATTTACAAGTCAGAGGTCTACTTTTAGGAATGCGTCATATTTCTTCACGAAGTCGTTCATTCTTGAAAGGGTATAAATCTATTATTCTTTCCCTTAATTGTTCTTTATCACCATCCCGATGACTGTTTAGCATTGTACGATTATCCTCAAAATGATTAGGAAAAATAGTTAAAAAATCTGATTTTAGTTTTTTTATAAAACGTTTTCCCATGCTATAATGGACCTATCAAGCCAAGCCTTACCATCCTCAAAAGGAGTGCCTATGTATCTATCTGATTATCTCATGCTCGCCATTTTGGGAGCGTCCTTTCTTTTTCCTTCTGACGCGCGGACCCATACGGTATGGGTCTTCTGCCTTATCTATGTGTTTATACGCATCAAACACCGCAAAAAATAGGTTCCTGCAGGAATCTCCCTTCCATTTTTCCACAAGGAGGATCTTATGAAAAAGAAAATCGCGGCCTATATCCTACTCACCTGTCTTTCCATGGGGCTTATGGGAGCTGCTCAGGCCTCCCCTTCGTCACTTGAAAAAAATGATGCAGCCCTCTATACTCCGCTAAGACATACGGGGACCCGCTGGACCCTCACCCACTTTCTTGCGCTGTTAGGGAAAAATGACAAAGAAGCCGCAGATTTTTTTGGTGGCGGCACGCCCAATTACACCGCCGATGGAGCACTTAAGATTGGTCGGACTTACCCTGTCCACCTCTTTGGTGAAACAAGAGAAGCAGGGACGCTTTATGACGGGAATGGCTGCGTCCAAAGCATCACAGTCCAGCTGGAAGATCCACGTGCAGCCGTCTACGAGCCCATCCTCACTTGGTACTATGGAACTCCGACAAAGGTCCAATCGGTTCCGTCTGAGGCAGGAGCCACCTATACGGAATGGACCCATGAAAATGCCCGGATTCGCCTCTACCAGATGTATGGGCTGTCAGCCCTTGAAGTCACCCCCTATGAAAAGGGAAGCCCTATGATTACGCCGCCTTTATGGGGCGGTGAGTGGATTCCAGAGGACATTCGCCGCACAACAAGCGGCATGAAAAAGTTTCCGCCCCTTGAACGGGCCATCATGAAAACCTACGGCATCAGCGAAGAGGAACGAAAAAATACAAGATACGCCTATGAAATCCTTGACCTGGATGGAGACGGGACCCTTGACGTCCTTGCCATCGTTTCCGGTCCTTATACAAGCGGCACGGGCGGTGATTCGGCCCTGTGGGGGACCTTCCGGAACGGTACCTTTGAGGTGAAACAGACCTTCACACTCATGAGATCGCCCCTTATTGTTACGACTGATCCAATAAGCCTCATCGTCCGGAGAAGCGGCGGCGGTGCCCCCAGTAAAATTGTGCGCCTTGACTTAAAGAACGGAAAGTTTGTTGAAAGCCAAGACGAAAATGTCATGAAAAACTTAAAGAAAGACAACGCCGTCGTTCTTTTCGATGGCCTTCGGGAAATGAGATTATAAGAAAATGCAGAACGAGCCACCATTGCAAATTGCAGTGGTGGCTCGTAGGCTGTGGGAAAAGAGAGGCTGTCAAGCTGTCTATTCAGGCTTTGGCCCGAATGGCTGTGACGAGCCTGCGGCGCTGGTTGTCGAGCAAAAAAGCCTGCTTTGATGCGATTGCCTTCGGCAGCTGGCTGAGGCGGAAGGCATAGGAAAAAGGGCCTTCCTTGACTAAGGCGCTCCGCTTGGCTAAGGCCGCCGATGGCGACAGGCTAAAAACTGTGAGGCCGGCGCCAATTGTGTTGTCAGGGATGCGTTTCTTGTCCGACGAAGGCAGTTATAAGGCAATATAAAGGCAAGAAAATACATGTTTCATTCCAGTACTATCCCTGCCTTACGGTCGTTTGCCTTCACATCGCTCCGCTCAGTCCGTTCTGCAGAAAATATTTCAACACCTATTGAATCATCTGATTCCGAATGAAAGAAGAAATCAGATTGAAGCCCCAACCCGAACGCGTATCTTTGTCCGGGTTGGGGCTTTTCTCTCTTTTCTTTAGGTATAGGGCCGGCGTTATGTTTTTTTCACAACACCTTGACTCGGCACAATCTTTGCGCCGGACCAAACTAAAACTTCCACTCCGCCCCCACCTTCCAAACCCGTCCGGGAATGGCAAAGCTGCTGTCCGTATCGAAGGTTTTATCAAAAAGGTTATCGATGCCGGCAAAGACCGTCATGCGGCCCAGTTGTTTGGTAAGCGACAAATCGGTCGTGCTGTAGCTATAAAGGCTGGCCATTCCAGTCCTGGCATTTTCGATGCGGAAGCGGTCGTTCCATTTAGCGGCAAGGCTCACGGTAAAGGGTTCTTTTGCCCCATCCGTGTAGGAAACTTCAACTCGCCCCGTGGCGCGGGCCATCCCAGAAAGCGGTTCATGGGTTTTGTCGTCACGCCCGTCCATATAGGTATAGGCGGCCCGGATACCGTAATGGTCATCAAAGTCATAATGGAAGTCACTTTCGATGCCCTGGATGGCAGCGCGGTCAACATTTGCATAGGAATTGATGAGCATCATATGCCCACGGCCTGGGATCCTGCCTATGACCTTGCTGACAATAAGGTCCTTCGCCCGATTATAAAAATAGGTCACGCGGCCCTTTGCTTTGCCCCACTCTCCTTCGTAACCGGCGTCAAAAGTGCGTGTCTTTTCAGGGCGCAGGTCCTCGTTGCCGTGGACAATGACCGTCATATTCGGTATCGGTGTTTCCTCCATATCGCCATAGCGCTCAAAAAGGGACGGCGCCCGGTAAGCAAAACCGTAATTGACCTTGAAGCGGTTATGGTCATCCACAAGGTAGGTCAATCCAGCCCGCGGTGACCACTCACTGCCAAAATCTTCATGGTGGTCCCAGCGGATACTTGGCACAAAAAGCAACCGCTGCCCGATTTTCCATTCATCGGCGCCATAAAAAGCATACTGGTCCGTGCCCTGTTCGCTATAGCCTTTGGTAAGGCTTCCCTCGCTCTGGAAACGATCCTTACGGCTTCCGCCATAACGCGTGCCGCCTGCCTCTAGGTGACGGTATTCTGCCCCATAAGTGAAGGTATGGCTTTCATCGGCGCGGTACGTGACGCGTCCTTCGGCGGCACTCGTCGCATACTCGGCCCGGTCAAAATTGTACTCAGCTCCTGCACCCGAATGGGAGTGTTTTCCTAATCTGTTATGGTATACCTTGAAATCGTATTCATTTTTTTCGTGTGTCCCTTCATAGGCCATGTGATAGTCCTGACGGTTATTGTCATACCAAGCGGTACCGCGGCTTTGGACGTTTTGCCGCAGGGCTTCGCGCATAAAAGACGCCCCGAAACGGAGCCTATCGTCATCGGTCATGGCATAGGTTCCTTCAAGGGACAAATGGCGCCGGGGCCCAAACATGTTGGTCCAGCCATCACTTTCATCCTTTCGGACCTTGGTGAGGTCCCAGCTCATACCAAGGCTCAGTTTCCCCAGCCGATCCGTCGTCAAGCCGCCATACAGGGAAGTTTCGCCAGACCCCGTCGTGACGCCTGCATAGGATGACGCTGCTTCCGGCTTTTTCATAAAAATCTGGATCACGCCGCCTACAGCATCACTGCCATAAAGGGCGGAGGCTGCCCCACGAAGCACTTCGATACGGTCCACATCATGGAGGTTGATGCGCCGCAGTTCGTAGCCATTCATCGTTTCCGGGGCGTCTTCTCCGGCAATGCGGCGGCCATCGATGAGGATCAGTGTTCCCTTGTTCCCCATGCCGCGCAGCGAGACCTGGTGCGTCACCTGCGACGACTGACCCTGCATGGAAATCGGCGTCAGGTCAAGATTCGATACCCGTTTCAAGGCGTCTTCCACGGTCTGGGCGCCCCATTTGGCAAAGTCTTTCTGGGTCAGTACATCAACGGTCTGAGGAATGAGCTTGCGGTCGTTTTTGGTTCTCGTCGCCGTAATGACAATTTCCTGAATAGGCTCTCCTGCTGCAGCCGCAGCGCTTCCCATCCCCCAAAATGAGGTCAGTGCCATAAAGGCAAAAAGCGCCTTCGCTCCCTTTCCCACTGTCTGGTGCCTGGAATTTTTACCCATATTTTAATCTCCCCTATTTCACTTGGTATTCATCACGTTCCTATCATACGAAATGCTCACCTTCTTTGCAACAAAAATATCAAAAAATAGCCACGACCTTAACCAGTCATGGCTATGATGGAATCCATTCAACGATTGCAGATTTCGTCAAAAATATATTGCAGGGCTTCCTTTGCCTCGGCATCTCGTTCATTCGTTCCGCTTAGGGTCACACCGTTTTCTCTTGTCCGTTCAGTCTTGTCGCTGCCAATGCTAAGCAGGCGGTTTGCCGTTTCAAATTCAATGTAACCCTTGATGATTGTCGATTCAAGCTTGGCGTGGATGGCGACGATGGCCGTAAACGGAATGACCTTGAAATTGTTGTTCCCCACATTCCAAAGGTCCCCCGTCTTATCGATGGCAACAGCATGATCATGGGCATAGAGATTGGCGCCGCTGCAGTCGATGGCGCAGCGTTCCATCCCCTACCATTCCTGGGCCGCATCTGCGCCTATTGCTGGGCTGCCCCTTATCCGGCAACGGCCTTGATTGAATCCTAGAATCCCAAGAACAGAATCTTCTTTCGAAATGATTTGACTCCATTATAAAAGGCGGAAAAAGAACATGAAATCGCTGCCCCTAAAAAGGGGCTCTTCTGGGCACCAAAAAAGCCTTCCCCGAAAGGAAGGCTAAAAATTCGATATGGTGACCCCGGAGTGATTCGAACACTCGACACACGGCTTAGAAGGCCGTTGCTCTATCCAGCTGAGCTACGGGGCCAAAATAAAATGGAGCGGGTGATGGGAATCGAACCCACGTAACTAGCTTGGAAGGCTAGGGCTCTACCATTGAGCTACACCCGCATTTCATGGAGCTGGCGAGAGGAATCGAACCCCCAACCTGCTGATTACAAGTCAGCTGCT
>UPXT01000025.1 GCA_900538365.1 uncultured Acidaminococcus sp.
CCCTTTATTTTGCAAGGACTATTTTTCCCTACCGAGAAACATTTTACGCTTAGTTGAGGGATCCCTCAGTCATTCGACTTCCTGACAAACAAGAAATGAAATTTGCCAACGCTCCGCCATAAGAAGCCCCTTTCAGCGCAGCATGCTGCCTCTTTTCCCAAGTGGCAAGGGGTGCCTTTTTCAGAGTCCGATTACCAGACTTATTTTTTATCTTGGCCCTTTTTCGGAATATTTTTCCCCTCTTTAATCTGGTTTTTACTATAGGAATCTTTTTTCTTCCTGAATTTCTTTATTTTTATTACACTTTTCTGATTGACTTTCCTATTTGCACAACTTATTTCTATATATGTTTTTGTTGTAGGTACTTTTATTTGTTCTCATTTATTTTGAAAATTTTCTGAATCATGTTATACTAATAATCGTGATTTTTGTTACATTTGTGTTATTTCATTCTTTTTTCTACACGATGACAGTAAAATCACGTATCTTCTCTACAGAAAGGAAGTCTGTTATGTTTTCCGTCGCCTTGTTCGATTCCGTGCGAGCAAACCTCAATGAAACCAGCGATCAGCTCAATTCCCTCTCCGCCCTGCCAGAAATCATGCATCTGTATCGCTACTCCAAATTTTCCAGTCTCCTCACCAGCCTATCCCATCAAGGAAAATTCCAACTCATCATTCTCCAGAGCCTTTCCACACCCTTTCCCGATCTGTCGCTTGCGCGGCGCATCCGCCAGTACGATCGGCGGGTTCCCATTATCATCGTGACGGATAACGAATCCTTATGTCTTGAAGGGTACGACGTTCCCATCTTCCAGTTCTATACCCAAGCCATGACTGTGCAGCAAATGCGCATGGTCCTTGAGTCACTTATGGATCATGCTCCCGATATGGGCAACCGGTTCTTTATCTTTTCATCGGACCAAAGTATGTATCAGGTTCGGCTTTCTGATATCACCTTTTTTGAAGCCAACCGGTCCTCCCTTTTCATCCATACAACGCAAAAAAGCTACGCCTGCCGGGATACACTCAAGAACCTGCAGGCGCGGCTCCGCCGATTCCCCTTCGAACGGATCCATAAAAGCTTCATCGTAAACACAAAGTTCATCAGCTGCCTGCAGTCCGACTCCCTGATTCTTCAAGATGGTACGGTCCTGCCTGTGAGCAAGCACAAAATGGCGCCCATGCGGCACTACCTAAAGCTCCTCATGGAGTCATCCCTGCTCTAAGGCTTTCACTCGATGCCGCGGATCTGGGAGACAGGAATTGGCGCCTTGCCTTCAAGGTAAAACGCCTGCCTTGATAAATCAATGCGATAAAGGCGGCCTGACACCGTCCGGCAGACGCCGCCGTTCTTGCGTTCGTCGGGTTCAAAATAATGAAGGGTCACATAGGGGCGCTCCCCTATTCGTTCCATGAGAAGACGTGTCTTTTGGTCGAGCCGTTCCCGCTGCGCTTCATCAAGCTCTGCGTCTTGGTCCGTATAACGGGCCCGTTCCGTGATGGTTTCCGTAAAGCCCGACAACGCGTCAAAAGGCGCAAACTGGGCCGCGCGCTGGAGCCGAGGCATGCGGGCCCGAGGAATCCCAAAAGGATAGGGATGGTCCAAGATTGCAGCATAAGGATTAGGCATGATGACCTCCAATCTGGCCATGACGGGTAATCGTCATGGCCTCTTTGCATAAGTTGCGTCCCTTGACAAGGGCATTGCGGCCAAATCGGTGATGGACCTCAAGGGCAGCTTCCTGAAGCCGTGCTTCCCGTGGATCTTCATCAAGAAGGGGCGTTTGCTCGGCAAAAAGGGAGGCTTCCCAAACGGGATCCTGAATGTCTTGGGAGCGCACGTGGACCGCGGTGACACTCATCCGGCGCACCCACAGATAGGGATGGGCCATACGGTCATAAAGGGCCATCACGCTCGCCATGATAGGCTGTCCGGCATGGGTCCATCCAGCAAGACGGGCCGAACCATGACTGCGGCCTGACGGCGGCAGGTCCCGGGAAAGACCCTGCGGCTGCCTCCCATCATAGCCAATGGTAAGGGCCACCTCATCGGTCACAAGTCGTTTGCGGGCAAGGTCCAAGATGAGTTCATCCGTCATCTCCCATGCAATCATGCGGGCATTTTCCGGTGAATAGGGCTTGGGCAGGACCTGGCTTGTGCCAAGGCTGGAGGCTTTTGGGATATACCGCTTGATGTCGCTCATACGGCAGGATTCCCACCCCCATGCATGGTCAATGAGCAGCTCGGCATTGATGCCGAACCAATCATACAAAAGGGAAGCATCGGAAAGGCTGAGGCGGGCAATATCCCCCATGGTGTAAAGGCCATGAGCAGAAAGACGCCGGGCTGAACCGGGGCCAATGCGCCAAAAGTCCGTCAGGGGCTGATGGCCCCACAAGGTCCTGCGGTAAGAGGTCTCATCAAGAAAAGCAATGCGTACCCCATAGGGATCGGGCCTCAGGGCCTTTGCTACGATATCCATGGCCACCTTGCTGAGGTAGAGATTCGTTCCAATGCCGCCCGTTGCCGTAATGCCCGTTTTTTGAAGAACGTCTCGGATCATGGTCATTGCAAGGGTATAGGGCGTCATGCCATACGTCGAAAGGTACGGCGTGGCATCAATCATGACTTCATCAATGGAATAGACATGGATGTCCTGAGGAGCAATGTAACGCAGATAAATGCCGTAGATGTCCCGACTCATTTCGATATAGCGCTGCATACGCGGCATGGCGACAATATAAGAAAGCGCTTTTTCCGGATGACGCCTAAGCTGCGAATCAAAATGGCTCACCCCCTGAAAAGAACGCTGGGGCGCCTTGCTGCGGCGCAGGGCATTGATTTCATCGACTTTGCGGATCACTTCAAACAGGCGGGGCCGACCCGGAACCCCCCGTTTTTTGAGAGGCGGCGATACGGCAAGGCAGATGGTCCGATCCGAACGGCTCTTATCGGCAACGACAAGACACGTATCAAGGGGGTCAAGGCCCCGGTCCACACACTCTACGGAGGCATAAAAGGATTTGAGATCGATGCAGATATAATAGCGCGGTTTCATGATTGCCTCCTTTATAAACACTTGTTCGTTATTTATTATAACACACTTCCCCAAATAAAGCAGCCCTCTTCCAGAAATTCTTTAGGAACTTCCGAAAGAGGGCTGCGTAATATCCAAATTGATATTCAGTTTTATAATTTCCCGTCCCCCCTTTTCCAAGTGGCGGGACAGGAAGCAGCAGATGAGGAGAAAAAGAAGGGATCCCGAAGCAGTCACAAGACCCATCGCGAAAAGCCTGGGATGCCAAATAGACGAAAGGAATCCTCACAAGGACAATGGCGATGAGATTGCGAAAAAAGAATAGATGGTTTTTTGCTGCACAGAAGCAGCTGCTGAAAGAAAAATGGATCCCCTCAAAAATCGTGTCAAAGAGGTATCCTTTTAGATAGGGTCTGCCTAATGCAATGACCGCTTCATCAGAGATGAAAAGCCCCCACAAAACGCAGTGCCATGACCTGCCTCAAAAAGAATACAGAAAGGCCAAAGAGCGCGGCCGTCTTGATGGCATCAAAAAGGTTGCAGCCCGTAATGAGGGGGAAGGACTAAAAATCAGGTAAAAAGATAGCGTTTCTTCCCCCTGACGGCTTCGGGCAGCGCTGCTATGAGGTCCACAATACGGGGAAGAAGGCCAATCAATAGCCCTCTAAGGACAACGGCCACCTTAGCATGATCTGGCTGCCGACGGCAACGGCCGTAATGCTCGCCGGTCCGTCAAAACAAGGCCTTTCCAAACACTCCCCCGAAAGGGCATTGACAGCCATAAAACACGCTCCTAAAAAATAAAAAGAAGGCCCCCCTCCGGGAAGGGTATCACAGCCTTCACGTGAGGAGCCTGGCATTTCGGTCAACGCGCATCGCGCCTTAGTGGTGGAACAGACGGCGGCCCGTAAAGCACATGACGATACCATACTTATCAGCCGTTTCGATGACCTGGTCATCACGGATGGAACCGCCGGCTTGGGCGATATAGCGGACGCCGCTGCGATGGGCACGCTCTATATTATCGCCAAAGGGGAAGAAGGCATCAGACCCCAAGGCAACATCCTTGTTCTGGGCAATCCACGCCTTACGTTCTTCCTGCGTCATGCGTTCCGGCTTTTCCGTAAAGAGCGTTTGCCAGATTCCATCGGCAAGAACGTCATCGTCATCGGCGGAAAGATAGACATCGATGGTATTATCCCGGACCGGTTTCGGCGTATCAGGTTTAAAGGGCAGGCTGAGCGCTTTCGGGGACTGACGAAGCCACCATTTATCGGCCTTATCACCAGCAAGGCGCGTACAGTGGACGCGGGACTGCTGCCCGGCACCGACACCGATGGTCTGCCCGTCCTTGACGTAGCAGACAGAATTTGATTGGGTATATTTGAGGGTAATCAAGGCAATGAGAAGGTCCCGTCTGGCCCCTTCCGAAAGTTCCTTGTTCTTCGTGACGATTTTTTGCAGGCAGTCCTTTCCAATGAGGTCCGCATTGCGGCGCTGCTCAAAAGTGACACCAAAGACTTCTTTGGTCTCCATTTCATGGGGCACATAGTTCGGGTCGATCTGGATGACATTATAGCGTCCCTTTTTCTTTGTTTTGAGGATGGCTAGGGCCTCATCATCGTAGCCCGGAGCAATGACGCCATCTGAGACTTCGTGCTGAAGGACTTTTGCCGTCGCCACATCGCACACATCAGAAAGGGCCACAAAATCGCCAAACGAACTCATCCGGTCCGCACCGCGGGCACGAGCATAAGCAGAAGCAAGAGGCGACATTTCATAGCCTTCAAGACGATAGACCTTGCGCAGCGTTTCTGTCAGCGGTTGGGCCACTGCGGCACCGGCAGGACTGACATGCTTAAAGGAGGACGCAGCTGGAAGCCCCGTGGCTTCCCTAAGCTCCTTGACGAGCTGCCAGCTATTTAGGGCATCCAGGAAATTGATGTAGCCAGGACGGCCATTTAAAATCGTAACAGGCAGGTCACTGCCATCTTTCATATAGAGTTTTGCTGGAAGCTGATTCGGGTTGCAGCCGTACTTTAATTCGAATTCCTTCATCTTCATTCCTCCCTCATATAGAAAAAGGCCAACCTCGGGCCCTTTTCGCCCAGACGGTCGGCTCACTGCGATCATGCTCCCTGTGGGTACCCCCACTTCCGTCAGTTACATGATCTGATAGGGTCATTATAATATGGGAAGGGCGGGAGTGTCAATGTTGGCATTATAGAGTCGGAGCAAGAAGTACTCCGAACCGTAAATCTTATTTCAACCATGGCCGCCCAATGTATGGCACTGACCATGTCCGTAAGGCCTCCCCGGGTAAGAACGCACTCTTTCTCTCCATTCACCTGTCGCATCTACCCTTTGAAATTCCCAGTCGTTGTGGAACTTCGGTCTGTTTGGCAACCTTATCCATCCCAACTTGTCCTTATGCGATTTTTGTGCGTCAGGTCGGAACTTTGCCTGCATCTTCTTTCAGGTTCCATCTCACGCGGTCGCCCTTTTGTGTTCGGCTATGACTTTCCCACGACTGGGGCAGTCTAGGGACTTTCACCTTTAAGCGTGCGCCCATGCCGGACGCACCAAAAAGAGGACCGTGGTCACCACGGTCCTCTTCTTACTTCTTATCCTTTTTATCGAAGAAATCCTTCACTTTATTGAAAAAGCTTTTTTCTTCGGGGTTGATGCTTTCGCCGCTGGCATCGGCAAACTTGCGGAGTGCTTCTTTCTGTGCATCGCTCAGTCTCGTCGGCACAACGACTTTGATTTGGATGAGCTGGTCACCCTTTACGCCCGTTCTCAGATTCGGAATGCCCTTGCCTTTGATGCGCAGGACGCGATTGGGCTGGGTTCCTTCAGGCACCTTAATGGTGGTCTGACCATAAAGGGTCGGCACCTTGATTTCAGCACCCAGTGCGGCTTGGACAATGCTGATTGGTACTTCGCACAGGACGGTTGTCCCCTCCCGTTCAAAGAACTTATGACTCTTTACATAGAGATAGACATACAGGTCGCCGGCACGGCCGCCGCGCATACCCGCTTCACCCTCGCCTGCCACACGGAGCCTTGAACCGCTGTCCACACCAGCTGGAATCTTGACCGTAATGACGCGTTTTTGCTTCACACGGCCCGTTCCATGGCAATGTTTGCAGGGATTGGTAATGATTTGACCCGTCCCATGACATCTCGAACAGGTACGGACATTGACAACCTGACCAAAGATGGAATTTTGCGTGACCCGGACTTCCCCCGTCCCATGACAATCAGGACAGGTTTCAGGGTGGCTGCCTTCGGCGGCTCCCGTTCCATGGCAATGCTCACATTCCTCTTCGCGGTTCAAGCGGATTTTCTTTTCCGTCCCAAAGGCCGCTTCCTCAAAGGTAATTTCAAGGTCAGCCCGCAGGTCCGCGCCTTGACGGGGACCGCGATCGGCCCGACGGGAGCGGGACGCGCCTGCGCCCGCACCGCCGAAGAACATATTGAAGATATCATCCATGCCTTCGCCGCCAAAGCCGCCGCTAAAACCGCCAAACCCGCCGCCGAAGGGGTTGCCCCCGGCACCAGGGCCGCCATTTTGGAAAGCGGCATGGCCATATTGATCATAGGCGGCCTTTTTCTGCGGGTCACTCAGGACCTGGTAGGCCTCGTTAACTTCCTTGAATTTATCGGCTGCTTCAGGATTATCCTTGTTGAGATCGGGGTGATACTTACGAGCCAGCTTGCGATATGCTTTTTTTAATTCCTCAGGCGACGCACTCTTGTCGACGCCCAGGACTTCATAATAATCTTTTTTATCTGCCATCAGTATCTCCCTCTAGGAACGATTATTTTTTGTCGTCATCAACAACTTCGGCGTCTACGACGTCATCATCGTTCTTCTTGCTGTCAGAGGAAGCACCAGCACCGGCATCAGCACCGGCAGCAGCCCCGTTCTGACCATTCTGCTGGTTCTGTTTGTAAAGTTCAGCAGACAGCTCATAGAGCGGTTTCTGGAGGGCTTCCGTATCCGCCTTGATCTTATCTACATCGTCACCCTTCATGGTTTCCTTCAAGGTGTTGATGGCATCCTGGACCTTCTTGATCTTGTCATCGTGGCCCTTGCCTTCCATATCCTTGACGGTCTTTTCAGCCTGGTAAATCAGCGTATCGGCCTGGTTCTTGGCATCAACGGATTCCCGGCGCTTTTTATCAGCAGCTTCGTTGGCCTGGGCTTCCTTCACCATCTTATCAACTTCTTCCTTGCTCAGGCTGCCGGAAGAAGTAATGGTAATCTTCTGTTCCTTGCCCGTGCCAAGATCCTTGGCGCTTACGTTGACGATCCCGTTGGCATCAATATCAAAGGCAACTTCGATTTGAGGCACGCCCCGCGGAGCAGCCGGGATGCCGCTCAGTTCGAAACGGCCAAGGGTCTTGTTGTCGGCTGCCATTTCACGTTCGCCCTGAAGAACATGGATGTCAACAGAAGGCTGGTTATCCGTAGCCGTCGAGAAGATCTGCTTCTTGGAGGTCGGGATGGTCGTGTTGCGGTCAATGATCCGAGTGAAGACGCCGCCCATGGTTTCAATCCCAAGGGAAAGCGGCGTTACATCAAGAAGCAGGACATCCTTGACATCACCGGCCAGTACGCCGGCCTGGATAGCGGCACCGACAGCAACGCATTCATCAGGGTTGACGCCGTGAGCCGGTTCCTTGCCGAGAACGCGTTTGATGGCTTCCTGGACAGCAGGAATACGGGAAGAACCGCCGACAAGGAGGATCTTATCAATATCGTTGACCGTCATCTTGGCATCACTGAGAGCCGTATGGACGCACTGGATGGTACGGTCAACAAGGTCGCTCGTCATGCTGTCAAATTTAGTACGGGTAAGGTCCATGTCAAGATGCTGCGGGCCGTTGGCACCAGCTGTAATGAACGGCAGGTTGATATTGGTCGTCATCATGCTGGACAGTTCGATCTTGGCTTTTTCAGCCGCTTCACGAATCCGCTGCATGGCCATCTTATCGCCCGTCAGATCAATCCCGTTTTGTTTCTTGAATTCATCGGTCATCCAATCCATGATGCGATGGTCGAAATCATCGCCGCCCAGATGGGTATCACCGGTTGTGGATTTAACTTCAAAGACGCCATCGCCCAATTCCAGGATGGAAACATCGAAGGTCCCGCCGCCAAGGTCATAGACGAGGACGGTTTTGTCATCGGACTTATCAATGCCATAAGCAAGGGCAGCTGCCGTCGGTTCGTTGATGATTCTCTTGACATCAAGACCGGCAATACGGCCGGCGTCCTTCGTAGCCTGACGCTGGGAGTCGTTGAAGTAAGCCGGTACGGTGATGACCGCTTCCGTTACTTTTTCACCAAGATAGCGTTCCGCGTCACCTTTCATTTTTTCAAGGATCATTGCAGAAATCTGTTCCGGCGTGTAGTCCTTGCCATCAATGGTCACGGTATATTTCGTGCCCATGTGACGTTTGATGGAGCTGATGGTCCGTTCCGGGTTGGAAACAGCCTGACGTTTTGCCAGCTGACCAACGAGGCGTTCCCCATTTTTCGTAAAACCGACGACGGACGGAGTCAGGCGGCCGCCTTCCTGGGTCGTAATCACAGTCGGTTCGCCGCCTTCCATTACGGCGACAACAGAGTTTGTAGTCCCTAAGTCAATACCAATGATCTTGCTCATTATAAATTCCTCCTCATGCAGCTAACTTGCTGGTTTTCACTTCAATTAATTATGGACAACCCTTACTTTGCTGTGGCGGATGACATCGTCACCGATCCGGTAGCCTTTTTCAAGGACCATATCAATGCTGTCATCGGGCAGGTCGGGATTGCTGCCTTGCATAACGGCCTCATGGACCTGCGGATCGAAAGGTTTGCCTTCAGCAGGAATCTCTTCGATATGCAGGGTTTCAAGGGCTTTTTCAAACTGTTTGTGGATCATGGCCATGCCCTTTAAAATGGACTCAGCATCATGGTTTTGTTCCACACTGGCTTCGGCGCGTTCAAAATTATCGAGGACCTTCAGGAATTCCCGGACCACCGAAGCCGTTACGAAACGGCCCAAGCGCTCCCGTTCTTCCGTATTCCTCTTGCGGAAATTATCAAAATCGGCCTGCAGACGAAGCAGCCGATTGGAAAGCTCATCGATTTCCTTTTGCTGCTTGGAAATCGTTTGATCCTTGGGATCAGGCGTACCATCTGCCGGTTCTGCGTTCTTTTTCTCAGCCTCCGTGGCCTTTGCTGCTTCCGCTTTGTCAGCATTCATTTCGGCGGCTTGTTGTTTTGGATCTTTTGTCTCTTCGTTCACCGTACGTCCTCCCTATTTTTCATCAATTTTATTCATAACCACCTTCAGGTAGTGATGAAGGTAATCCATCACAGAAATAACCTTGCGGTATTCCATACGGGTAGGTCCCAACACGGCAAGGGTCCCAACGACCTGGCCATTCAGGCGGTAAGTCGCTTGGATCATGCTGCAGTCCTGAATGCTGGAGAACTTGTTCTCGCTGCCAATGGTAACCTTTAGTCCCGAGTCACTGCTGGCCTTCAGCATATCCTTGAGCATCTGTTCTTCTTCAAGGACGCCCAAGAGTTCCCGCATCCGTTCCGTATCCTTGAATTCAGGCTGTCCCAGGAGCTGTTTGGTTCCGCCAAGGAACATCTTGTCCTCCTGCTGGGCGGCCTTGACCTTCTTGATACGGCTGACAATGGATGCATACAGCCGTTTGTCCCCGGCAAGCATTTCACGTACCTGTGCAAGGAGCTCCTGAGAAATATCATTCAGTTTGCGTCCATTAAGGTACTGCGAAACACGCTGGGCAATCTGGTCCAGCTCGCCTTCTTTGACCCCGCTGGGGATTTCCACCACGCCATGATCGACATTCCCCTCTTCCGTGACGATGCACAGGATGGCCTGACCCTTGTTGAGGGGCAGGAACTTCATATAGGAGAAAGTTGCCTCGCTGTCCTTGTTGGCAAGGACGACGGATACGTTCTTGCTCATGCGGGACAGGATCTTGGCCGTTGATTGGAAGATGTCGTCAATGGTATGCACCCGCTGTCTGAACCAATTATTGATGAGCGACATATCACTCGGTGATAGGGCCAGGGATTCATCACCGGCAAGGGAATCCACATAAAGGCGATACGCCGCCGCGGAAGGGATCCGTCCTGCCGATGTGTGGGGTTGCTCCAGGAATCCAAGGAGCTCCAGATCGGACATTTCGTTTCGAATGGTCGCCGGACTGATACCAAGATTGTATTTCCGAGCGATTGTACGGGATCCTACAGGCTCGGCCGTCTCGATGTAATCGTCAATGACGAGTTGAAGTATTTTCTTTTGTCGTTCGGTCAGCACTGTAATCATCTCTTTCCCAGATTATTAGCACTCGAAACTTTAGAGTGCTAACATCTAATGGTTAAGATACACCTCTTTAGTCAAAATGTCAATACTTTCCCGAAAAATAATTCACAAAAATCCCAAGTCGCAAAAAAGAAGGCCCCATGCGGGAAAAAGCTCCTTTAAAAAGGGCTGCCGCAGGGGTACCGTCCTTGACTTTTGCTGCTCGTTTTTCTTCATTTTTGTGGTTCCCGGTCCGTCGTGATGAAGGCTTCGAAGGCAAGGTTCCCGTACTGCATGCCAAGGGGTGTGAGGCGGAAATGCCCATCCTCCCTCTTGGCCCACCCCTTATGGATAAGATCCTCTGTCTCAGGACCGTAATCAAGTTCAAAGGAGCGCCCAAAGCGGGTCTCATAATCCAGGAGGGAAAGGCCCCTTACGGTACGCAGGTTCATGAAGATCATTTCTTCCCGCTGGACGGCAGGGGAAAGGATTTCGATCTCCGGTGCCTCCCCTCTTTCATAGGCTGCAAGATAAGCCTGATTGGTCTCCCGCTTCCTGCCGTCAAAGCCAGTCGCGCCGGCGCCAAAGGCAAGATAGGGATGGTAGTGCCAATAGATCAGGTTGTGCCGCGACTCGTCTCCTGCCTTGGCAAAATTAGAAATCTCGTAGCGCTCATAGCCGCCCTTGGCGAGGCGGTCCATGATAAGGTCATACATGGCGCCCGTCTCTTCGTCTGTGGGAAGGGTCCAGAGCCCTTTTTGGAGCTTATGGGAAAGGACGGTCCCCGGTTCGACAGAAAGCCCGTAGATGGAAATATGGCTGGGTCCAAGGGCCATGAGTTCCGTCAAGGACGCTTCGATGCTTGCTGCCGTCTGCGTTGGAAATCCATAGATGAGGTCACAGGACAGGCGTGTAAATCCCGCTTCTTTGCTGAGCTGGATGATGTGCCGTGCCTCATCCGCTGTATGGGTGCGGCCCATCAGGCGCAGTTCACTGTCCTCAAGGGACTGGATGCCCAGGCTCAGGCGGTCCACCCCCAACGCGCGCAGCCCCCGCAGGTAGGCCTCATCGACGGTTCCTGGATTGGCTTCAAGGGTCACTTCCCGCGGTGCATTGAAATAGCCTTTTTCCTTGAGGGCACTGAAGATGGCGGCGAGTTCTTCCAATGATAGCAGGCTGGGCGTACCGCCGCCAACATAGATTGTCGCGCCGCGGCTTACGGGAAGAGGGGCCTCACAGCTCCTGATTTCCTTGATCAGGGCCTTGACGTATCGGGTGCGGGCCACTTCATCCTGCCCCTGGTAGCTGATAAAATCACAATAACTGCACTTATGCTGGCAGAATGGGATATGGAGATAGATGCCTTGATAGGCTTCCCATGGATGCATTTGGAAGACTCCTTTATGTGTGATGGGGATATTGTAGCATGGATGGGATGGTCGGCGCAAAAATCGCGCCGATTTGATGAAGTGACGTCGTCGGGCGGGCCGCTCCTAGAAATGTTTTCGGATAAAAAAGGAAACCTTTTTCGCCTACGGTCCATATTCGAAAAAGGTAAATGGAAAAAAGACAGGAAGGGAACACTCTCGCCGTTCCAGATGATGACTCAGCCCAATTTTGTGGTTAAATAAAAAGAAAGGCTGCAGTACTTTTTTGCAGCCTTTCTTACGCTTACTTCTGCATGATCAGGCGTTTCAGGTCAAGAAGTTCTTTTTCAAGAGTATCAATCTTATTTGCCTGGATCTTCAGCATTTCATTTTGATGTTCAATCTTTGCGTTCTGGTCCATGATGGTCTGCTGCATGACAAGCGGACTTGCCTTTGGCTTCCGGCTCTTTGTGCCAAAACGGAAAGTGACACCGCCGCTCATCATGGCATCGCCGTTGCCAAGGGTACCGCCAAAGTTATACATGACGTCTTCATTTGGGCGGTAGAACAGGCCAAGGGCCGCAGCATTGGCCGCTTTATAGTGGCCATAGCCGAGGGCAAATTCAAATTTGCTGTCCGGATCCCATTCCAGGGGATGGAGGGCTGCCAAGGCAGCTGCACCTGCGCCAGCACGGCTCACTTCGTGGGTCATGCGGCTATTGAGGCTCTCTACGCGGTGATCAACATAATCCACATTGGCTGCACTCGTCGGATTGCTTGGATCTGTGGCAATTCCTGTAATGGTCCGCGTGACGCCATCCTTTCCGCGAACATCGATGGTCTTTGCCGTCCCGTTCTGGTCGATATTGATGGTTACGCCATCGGTTTTCACAAGCGTATTTCCGTCCACATCTTTAAGAGCGTTATAGAGGGTATCGCCGCTGATGAGGCGATGGTCACCGCTTTGGGATTCACCTGTACCAAGCTTCTTCTGCCAGCTTGTGACATCGGAATCCGTGAGATTTGCCGCATCGCGGTCGGCCTTCTTATCCATGTCCTCTTTCATGACATCCTTGATGGCACTGTCGTCAACGTTGACAGCATAGGAAATATTGCCATTTTCCGTCTTCGTCGTAACGGTCGTGTTCTTGCCATTGACGACCTTCACAGCATCCTGAGCGAGGTTCTTGATTTTTGTTGCTCCTTCATCCGTAATGTTGGAAAGATCCGTCTTGGCGTAATTATTGTCCAGGCTGTCGGTGATGTTCTGGATATTCGTGATCCGATCCGTGTTGTTCTTTACCTGGTCATCAAGGTTCTTCAGGTTCTCTGCTGCAGATGTATCCTTCTTGATGTAGGCGCCGTCTTCGCTGACTCGGGTTTCGTCCTTGATGGCTTTTGCCACCGTATCGCCCGTCACAAGACGGTTGTCATTTTCTTTCACCTCGCCCGTACCAATAGCATTGCCCCAGCTTTCAGCATTCTTCTTCTGATCTTCTTCGGAAGCGGCCGTGCCGTCAGGGTTCTTGAGGTTACTACCGACATTCGAGGCGTCCATATTGGCTTTCTTATTGATGTTTTCGTTCGTATCCTGCGCAGCCTTATTTAAGGCATCGTAGACTGTATCGCCCGTCACAAGACCGCCGTTTCCTTGTTCGACCTTGCCGTCACCTACCACATCAACCTTGAAGGTTTTCACGCCATCCACATCACGGGAGGAAACGGTCGTATGGGACCCATTTTCCATATTGATGACGCCTTTGGCGAGGTTCTTGATAACTGTCTGACCGGCATCGGTGATGTTCGTCAAGTTCGTCAGATCCGTAATGTTCTTCGTATTGGTACCAACCTGTTTATCAAGGGCAAGGAGGTTGTCGCCGGTGGTACTTGCCATTTTGACGTAATCGCCATCCTCACTTGGCCGCACTTCACTGTAGACCGTGCCGCCGGAAACAAGGTTCGTATCGCCATCAGCAACAGCACCGTCATTGTTGACGCTGACCTTGTAAGTGGCAGCTCCTGTCGTTTCGTCTTTTTCACTTGTTACACTGACGAGATCGCCTGCCGAGACTTTTGTCAGCTGATCCATGGTCGCCGCATCGTGGCCATCTTTACCGTATCCCACATTGACCAAGCGGTTATAGAGATTGCTGTCATAAGCCTGTACCTTGACTTTCCCCCCAGTCGCTGTATTATACGCTGTCTGATAATACTGATCCCCTTTTTTTATGTCCAACAGAAATGGTTCCTGCTTCCGTGGCCACAGCGCCTGCACCGATGGCAACCCCATTTTCGACATTTGCCGACGCACCGCTGCCAATTGCAATGGCATCTTTTGCCGTATCCGCGGTCGAAGCCCCGCCAATGGCAACAGAATATTGTCCTTGGGCGGCTCCTCTTTCTCCGCCTACCATAACCGAATAGAGTCCACTTGCAGCATTAGACCAGCCGCCTAAAATGGCAGTCCCCGTCCCGGACGCCGTATTGCTGGCCCCGCCGTATACAGAAGTCAGCGTACCTGTTGTCATATTATATGTTCCGCCAAAAATGCCCGCCTGTTTTCCTCCAATGGTATTTCTTGATCCCCCAATCAGGACGGACTGATTAGCATTCCCTGAAGACTTGTTTACCGTTCCACCAACAAATACAGTATCCGTTCCACTCGTCAATTCGTGTTGATTCCCACCAATGATGATCCCGTTTGCCGCGCCATTTTTATTATTTGAGCCTCCAATGATTGTGCTGTTGACGCCGCTTGCTAAATTGGTATTTCCGCCCATAATAGCCGCATTTTCCCCTGAAGCCGTATTGGTGGAACCACTTACAACAATGGAGTTTCTGCCTGAAGCTATATTATTGGCGCCGCCTGTAACGACAGAATAGACGCCAGACGTTGTATTTCCCGATCCCCCTAAAACAACGGAATAATTTCCGCTAGCCGTATTGTATTGGCCGCCTAGGACCTGTCCGTATAGTGCAAGAGGTGCCGTTGCGGTTCCAATGCTGCCGCTATCAGCAACAAAGATTTGCCCGGCATGGCCCCACCATGAATTGGTTGAATCGATGAAAGTATAGTAAAGATCTCCCGTTGTTTGGGCAGTCGTACCGCTTGATGTCTTATACTCCATCGAGACCTGTTTTTCCGGCTTGATTTCCGCTGCGTACCCCACATTTCCCGCAAACCCGCCTTCTTGGTAAGGCAAAAGCGCGGCCATTCCCCATACAGTCATGGATACCATGGTCAAGATGGCCATCTTTTTATGCAAACTCATTGTGCCCCTCATCGGTCTCCTCCTTGTTTTCCCGCAGTCCCTTATCGTTGTTTTCTCTTTTGTCTAATTTATTTCACTCTTCAAGAAGTTAAATAAGAAAAATATACTATTTAATCAACTTAATTAATTATTTACGGAATATTTGGAACTTTATTTATAATTAATTCTTTTGTCGTTTTTTCTATATTTTTTGATTTGAATCTTATTTTAATATTCTATAAGCAATTTTATTCTGTGTCAAGAATATTTTTTACATACAATAGATTCATAATATGTATATATTGATTTTAATCGTGATTAGTCTACTGATTATATTTACTGATTATATTTTTAATATGCAATTTTCCCTTCAAAAGGATTGTCTATTCCATTCGCATGTAAAAATCGCTCATTTTCTTACAGAATTGTAAGAAAATGAGCGATTGCTTCAATGAATCGATGCGTTAGGTAACGGCTGGATCATTTTATGAAACCGACCTGCTTACTGATTTCAGCATAGACCTGTTCCGCCGTTTTGCGGCATTTCTTTTTGTTTTCTTCAAAAAGGTTGTCCCCGTGAGTATCAATGGCTACGATCAGGGGACCCAAGGTATCGACTTCACTGGTCCACAGGGTTTCCGGCATCCCCAGGTCTTCCCACTTACGGTCAATGATCTTCTTGAAGTTGACGGCACTGACAACAGCGCAGCCAGCCGGGAAAACACAGAAGATACAAGTATCTTCCTTGCAGGCTTCCTGGGTTCCCTCCCCCATGCCGCCTTTACCGACAATCAACTTGACGCCCGTTTCCTTGATAAAGGCCTTTTCAAATTTTTCCATTCGCATGGAAGTCGTCGGCCCGATGGAGACCATTTCAAAGCGGTCCTTCTCGCCGGCAATGGGGCGGACAATAGGACCGGCATGGAAGATGGCCCCGCCTTTGAGGTCAACGGGAAGTTCCCTTTTTTCCTCGATGAGGCGGCGATGGGCAACGTCACGGCAGGTCGTAATGTGACCGGTCAGATAGACAATATCACCGATTTTGAGGTTCTTGAGGTCTTCGTCCTTGATGGGCGTATGAAGGATGATCTTAGCCATTAAAATTCAGCTCCTTTGTGGGTAGTAACAGTATAATGCAGATCCTTATCAAAGATGATGTGTCCGCGGCGATGGTTCCAGCAGCCAATGTTCACGGCTACACCGATAGCCGATGGATGGCGGGCCGTATTGACAATATTGACACCCAGTACGGAGGCCGACCCCGTCATTCCCTGCGGACCTAGGCCAATCTTATTGATACCTTCTTCCAAGAGCCGTTCCATCTTGGCTGCCCGCTCGTTTGGGTTATGGGACCCGACTGGACGCATGAGGGCCAGTTTGGAATTAAGGGCTGCTGTTTCAACGCTGGTTGCAACGCCAACACCAACAAGGAACGGAGGGCAGGCATTCGGACCATAGCTGACCATTCTTTCAAGAACAAATTTCGTAACGCCTTCATAGCCTTCCCCTGGCATCAGGACCATGGCATGACCAGGAAGGGTGCAGCCGCCGCCTGCCATGTAGGTATAGATTTCGCAGGTATCGGAGTTTGGTTCAATGGACCAAAAAACGGAAGGGGTCCCTTTGCCGACATTTTTCCCCGTATTATATTCATCAAAGGTTTCTACACTGTTATGACGGAGCGGGGTCGTAACCGTCGTGCGGATCACGGCTTCACGCAGCAGGGCTTCCAGATCATCAATGAGAGGGAACTTGGTCCCGCATTTTACAAAGAACTGCAGCACGCCCGTATCCTGACAGGACGGACGGTCGAGCTTTTTGGCAAGCTCCATGTTCTTTTCATAGGTTTCATACAGCAGTTTGGCAATGGGAACGGTTTCCTTGGAAGCCAGTTCCTTTAATTTGTCCGCAACGTCGTCCGGCAGGACCTTGGACGTATACCCGACAAACCGAGCCATAATATCGGTCATCTGTTCAACTTGTTCAGTATGTGACATTTCAAAATTCCTCCTTATCAATAACTGCTTAACTTCATATGGTTCATCATTTTCTCAGGGGTAAAATGGGAAAATGAGGGGAAGCAAAATGAGACTGACAATGGCGGAAACTGCAATCATTGGAAGGCCCGCCTTGACATAATCATTGAAGGTATACCCACCTGGGGCAAAGACCATCATATTGGCCGGCATCCCAATAGGGGTAGCAAAAGCAAGGGATGCTCCAATGACGGTGGCGATGACAACAGCCTTGGGATCCGCCCCCATCCCAGCCGAGATATTGAGACTGATGGGTATGAGAAGGGCGGTCGTAGCAAAGTTACTCATGAAGTTTGTCATGAGGGTAGCAAGGACAAAGACCACCACGAGCAGAGCAAAAGGAGACGCGCTGGGCCCTAAGGCGCTGATGACCGTATCGGCAATCATTTTGCCGGCGCCCGTCTTTTGAAGGGCTTTGGCAAGGGCCAAAGTGCCGCCATAAACAAAGATGGTCTGCATGTCAATGGAACGATAAGCTGCCTTCTCGCTGATGGCGCCGCAGGCCACAAGGACAACTGCACCGATGCAGCCGGAAAGGTAGAACTTGATGCCGATCTGCTTTTCAAAGATCATGGCAAGAATCGTAAGGACCATGACAACCAAGGAAACCGTTTGTTTCCACTGCGGCACATCGGAAAAGTCCTGTTCCTCATCATACATGGAATCTCCCATATTTTTCGTTTTTTCCGGCAGAAAGCGATACCCGACACAGGCAAAAAATGCGGTGCTGATGAGAAGGATGGGAAGACCGACGAAACCATATTCAAAGAAACTGATTTCAACGCCTACATTCTGAAGTGCAGCTTTTCCCAAAAGGTTGCCCGGAGCGCCGATAATGGAAAGGTTTCCTCCCATGGCAGCAGCAAAGATAAGGGGAAGAAGCAGACGGGAACGGGAAAAACCAGATTTTGATGCCGTCCCAATGACAATTGGGATCAAGATGGCTGCCGTTCCTGTATTGGAAAGAAAACCGCTCATGATGCCCGTCACAAGCATGACTGCAACGATGAGTTCCCGTTCCGTATGGGCAAATTTGGTGACGATGCCGCCGACCCGATTGGCCATACCGGTCTCAAAAAAACAGCCCCCAATCACAAACATGGCAACAAAAAGAATCAAGTTGTTATCGATAAAACCACCAAAGGCATCCTTGGGACTGAGGACTCCTGTAAGGACCAGGGCAAGAAGCGCAATGATGGATGTAACCGCCAGAGGGATCTTTTCCCAAACAAACATGACAATGACAAATAAGAGCAGTGCCAACGTAATGGCAACGGGTGACATAGCAATTCCTCCCTTAGATAGAATTGGCGCCATTGGATACATTTTTAAAATATACATTTGTATTTTATATTTAATAAAGTATCCGTTTCTTGATTAGACTATATTCCAAATTTGATGGTCCGTCAAGGGGGTCATAGAATTTTCTGTTTTTTCCATACAATTAGTGGACTATTCTTACGGCCATCATCCAAACCATCGATGATTCATCAAGTATTTCCCGTTTTTCTTATAAAAAAGAGACCTTCCAAAAATCAATTCATGATTTTTGGAAGGTCTCTTCTATGGGAAGATTCCCATACAGGAATCGCTATCCATTTTTGATTGATTGCAAAACGGATATATCCATTATTTATTTTTCTCCACCTTTGACAAAATTGCGATAGTTGGTAAGCACGTCTTCCATGCTGCGCTTCATATGGGCGACCATGAGGGTCCTCGCCTGCTCTCCATCATGGGCCCGCAGGGCTTTCATGAGCCCATCGTGCTCTGTACTGGAAATCTTGGCATATTCCTCTTCGGTTACCAGATACCCCATGGACAGACCGCTCCACAGATTGGCGGCAAGGTGTTCCAATTTCTCATTGCCGCAGGCTTTCCAAATGGCCATATGGAAGCTTTCGTTGTAATCCTTATAGGCACTGTAATTTTTCTCTGCAAGGGACCGCTTCATATCTTTATAGACCGCTTCAATGCCGGAAATATCGGTTCCTTCCTGTGCTGCAAGATACGCCGCTTCGCCTTCAAGGAGCGCGCGCACGGCATAGTGGTCACGGATGTTCTTTGTGCTCATGCCCAGGACGACAGCCCCCTTATTGGGACGCAGCCGGACAAGTCCCTGGGAAGAAAGCAGCTGCAGGGCTTCCCGCACAGGAGTCACGGAAACGCCCATCCTGCGGGCTGTTTCTTCCAGGGTCAGAACCGTTCCCGTCTCGATTTCCTTACGAAAAATTGCCTTGCGCAGATAGGAAGCGACCTGTTCCCGCGCCGGCAGGAGATTGATAGGCTGGATGGCCGAACTTTTGAGCGGCTCTTTTGTTTTTGCCTGCGCCGAAAGGTCCGGGCCCTCGAGGGAACCCTTGCCTTTCCGGACAATGATGTGGCGATTGGACAGTTTTTCGGCATAGCCTTCTGCCACAAGACGATTCAAGGCCTCTCTTACAGGCATTCGGGAAACCCCAAAGGATCCGGCCAGGTCCACCTGTTTCAGTTCTTCACCGGCCGCAAGGATTCCCTTTTTGATTTTTTCAGAAAGGACCGAGAAAATCAGGTCCTGCGAACTCACTTTTCCCTTAAGGAGCGAGTCTTCTTTCTTGTCAGCCTTCATGACAAAGGCCCCCTTCTTTGCTTTTTATGAAATAGGACTGTCCGCCAGCCTAGGTAAGGTAAGGACAGTCCTCGCAAGCAAGGAAATGCTTACTTTTCATCCATTTTTAGGATGGCCATAAAAGCTTCCTGGGGAAGTTCCACGGAACCGACCTGTTTCATCCGTTTCTTCCCTGCCTTTTGTTTTTCAAGGAGTTTGCGTTTGCGTGTAATATCACCGCCATAGCATTTTGCAAGAACGTCCTTTCTCAGGGCGCTGACGTTCTCACGGGCAATGATCTTACTTCCGATCGCGGCCTGGATGGGGATTTCAAAAAGCTGCCGGGGAATGATCTTGCGCAATTTTTCCACAAGGGCGCGGCCCCGCACTTGCGCGCGGTCCCGATGGACAATGGCCGACAACGCGTCGACAGGATCCCCATTTAGGAGAATATCGACTTTGACCATATCGCTGGGCCGATATCCCGACAGTTCATAGTCAAGGGAAGCATAGCCGCGGGATACCGATTTCAAGCGGTCAAAATAGTCAAAGATGATTTCACTTAAAGGCAGGCTGTAGTGGAGCATGACTCGATTTTCATCAAGATAGGTCATATTGGCATATTCCCCACGTTTTTCTTGGGACAGTTCCATTACAGGTCCCACATATTCCTTGGGAACGATGATGGTGGCATTGACAAAAGGTTCTTCTACATGGTCGATGACAGTCTGGGGCGGGAAAAGGGAGGGATTGTCCACCATTTCCACATCCCCATTTGTCCGGACAACTTCGTAGATGACGTTGGGCGCGGTTGTTATCAAGGCAAGGTTATATTCCCTTTCCAAACGCTCCTTGATGACATCCATATGAAGGAGTCCCAAAAAGCCGCAGCGGAAACCAAACCCCAGGGCGGAGGAAGTTTCCGGCTCAAACATGAGGGAAGCGTCGTTGAGCTGCAGTTTCTCCAGGGCATCGCGGAGATTGTCATAATCGGAATTTTCCACAGGATAAAGGCCGCAGTACACCATGGGGGTAGCCTTGCGATAACCAGGCAGGGCCTGGGCAGCGGGATGATTTTCATCCGTAATGGTATCCCCCACCCGCGCATCGCGGACGTTCTTGATGGACGCGGCAAGGAAACCGACCATGCCTTCCCCCAGTTCCTCGACATTGACGAGGGCTGGTTTGAAGACACCCACTTCCGTGACTTCATAGACCTTCCCCGTTGCCATGAGACGAATGGTCATGCCCTTTTTAAGGCAGCCATTGACCACACGCAAGTAGAGCATGACCCCTTTATACGAGTCAAATTTGGAGTCAAAGATGAGTGCCTGCAGCGGAGCTGCATCGTCCCCTTGGGGGGCCGGAATACGGTTAACGACAGCCTCTAGGACCTCATCGATGCCAAGGCCCGTTTTAGCTGAGCAAAGAATCGATTCCGCCCCATCAATGCCCAGGACATCCTCCACTTCCTTGATGACCCTGTCAGGATCGGCACTGGGAAGATCCACCTTATTGATGACAGGAATGATTTCAAGATCATGTTCCATCGCAAGATAGACGTTGGCCAAGGTCTGCGCTTCAATGCCCTGGGTCGCGTCAATGACAAGGAGTGCGCCTTCACAGGCAGCAAGGGCCCGGGAGACCTCGTAGTTGAAGTCGACATGACCCGGGGTATCAATGAGGTTCAGGATGTAATCATTGCCATCTTTGGCATGGTAATCAAGCTGGACGGCCTGGTCCTTGATAGTGATGCCCCTCTCCCGCTCAAGGGACATATTGTCAAGGATCTGGTCTTCCATTTCCCGCTTGGAAAGGGTGCCCGTCTTTTCGATGAGGCGGTCGGCAAGCGTGGATTTTCCATGATCGATATGGGCAATGATGGAAAAATTCCGGATTCTATGGGTCTGTGCCATGGATTGATTCTACCTCCAAGATTTCAATAAGCTAAAAACACCGCGCAGGATAAGCCGCGTGGGGTTTATTTTTCATTATAGCATGAAGGATGGTTCCTTGTAAAAAAGCCGCTGCCGAAAAAGCTTCCAGATAGCAAAAAGACTGGCAGCCGAATGGCTGTCAGTCTTTTGGACTGTCTTATTTGACTGCGTTGACTTTCTTGGCTAAACGGGACTTTTTGCGAGCAGCAGCAAATTTGTTCACCGTACCCTTGCGGGCAGCTTTATCGAGTAAGCTTGCAGCGGTCTTAAGAGCGGCCTGAGCCTCATCCTTGGAACCAGCAGCAGCAAAAGCTTCAACCTTACGTGCAGTACTGCGGATTTCCGCCTTGACGGGGCCATTGGCAGCGCGGCGCTCAGCATCAGTCTTGACGCTACGAACGGAAGACTTAATATTCGGCATGTTTTCACCTCCACCAATTAGCTTTACCGAAACATTTTATCATTAATAGATATAAAAGGCAAGGAGTTTTTCCATAAGGCTTCCTGTAAGAGCCGGATAGTTCCACCTATTTGACATAAACGATGGTTGCTCCAAAACCGCCTTCGTTAAGGGGCGCCATTTCCGTCTTTTTCACATTGGGATGCTGCTTGAGGTATTCCAAAAGTCCTTTGCGAAGCATGCCCGTGCCCTTCCCATGGACCAGTCGGAAGCGGTCCATACCGGCAAGAAGCGCGTCATCAATGGCCTTATCCACGTCAGGAATGGCTTCATCAACGGTTTTTCCCCGCACATCGGTCTGGACAGACGTATCCTGGGCCTTTTTGACAAAGAACTCATGACGGCTGCTGGAACTTTTCTTAAGCGTTCGGTGCGTCCTTTGCGGTGCAGCTGGCTGGGCTTTTGTGAGGATACAATCCTTCATGGACACATTCATTTTCATGACACCGATGGCAACCGTCACATCACGGCCATTGACGGCCGTAATCTTGCCTTCCTGGCCCAAGGTCTTGACAAAGACCATCTTGCCAACAGCCGCATTGCCGCTTGTAAGGCCCTGTCCTTCCGGCTCCGCGCGGCCCGAAATGGAAAAGTTCTTACTGAGGGCCTTACGGCTCATCTCAGCAAGCCGTTCAACTTTGGCGCTTTCCACAAGATTCTGCTGGGCCCGCAGTTCCTTTAGGATGCCCTGGCTTTCACGGCGGGCGCTGCGATAAAGCTCATCTGCTTCTTCCCGGGCCTTGCGAAGGATTTCATTTCGACTCTTTTCAAGACGGGTCTTTTCAGCTTTCAGCTGATTGCGGAGGATTTCCGTTTCCCGCCGGAGCGTTTCAATTTCATCCTTGCGGCTTTCGTATTCCCGCCTCTGTCCTTCAAGGTTCTGGAGCACCCGTTCCATATTGCTGTGCCGCTCATTGATAAAGGTCCGTGCCTCATCAAGAATATCTTCGGAAAGGCCCAAACGTCGGCTGATATAAAAGGCATTGCTGCTTCCCGGGACCCCCATGAGAAGACGGTAGGTCGGGCGCAGCGTTTCCGGATCAAATTCAACGCTGGCGTTCTGCATCCCTTCATGTTCATAGGCAAATGTCTTGAGCTCGCTGTAATGCGTTGTCATGATCGTAAGGACATGGGCCTTGTAAAAATGTTCAATCATGGCCATGGCAAGGGCTGCCCCTTCTGTCGGATCGGTCCCTACACAGACTTCATCGACAAGGACCAGGTCGCGGTCTGTGGCCTCCCTTATGATGGAAATCATATTTTTCATGTGACCAGAAAAAGTGGACAGACTCTGCTCAATGCTCTGTTCATCGCCAATATCGGCGTAAACCCCAGAAAATACAGGAAAAACAGCTTCTTCAGCAGGAAGAAAGAGTCCAGCCTGGGCCATGAGGGCAAAAAGACCGACAGTCTTCAAAGCAACTGTTTTACCGCCCGTATTGGGTCCCGTAATAAGAAGTGTCGTAAAGTCCCGTCCCAGCTCAATATCAAGGGGCACAATACGATCGTGTTCCAAAAGGGGATGGCGGCCCTTAACGATGCGCAGATGATGATCAAGGACCATCATGGGGCGCCGCGCCCCAAGCGCCTCGGCGTAGAGGGCCTTGGCAGAAATAAGGTCCACTTGGGCCACAATGGCAAGACTTTCAAGGATGTTGTCCGCTTCGGCTCCTACATGGCTCGTCAGTGTCCGTAGGATGCGTTCCACTTCCGCTTTTTCTTCAAGGATATACTTCTTGATATCATTATTGAGGTTGACAACGGCCATAGGCTCAATAAAGAGCGTGGCCCCGCTTGATGACTGGTCATGGACAATGCCAGGAAAATTGAGGCGATATTCCTGCTTGATGGGGATGACATAACGATCCTCGCGCATGGTGACGAGAGCATCCTGAAAATATTTCTGGTTGTTTGGGTCATGCAGGAGATCGGAAAGCTTCTCCTTTACCCGGCTGCGGGCAGCAAGGATCCCCGTCCGAAGGCCCGAAAGCTTCACAGAGGCTGTATCCTTGATATTGCCTTTTTCATCAAGGACGCTGGAAAGCTGCTTTGATAGGCGCGAGAAATCATAGAGCGCATCGCCGTAATGCACAAGGGCAGGTGCGGTTTCGCTGACTTCCTTGAAGAATGCCTTAAGGTCAAGCATCCCCGAAATGGCATCCTGGATGGCCTTGAATTCTTCCGGATCAAGAAGGCTGCCAACACGGGTACGTTTCACCAATCCGGAAATATCGGTCAAGCCCCCTAAGGGGATGCGTCGGCCTTCATCGAGAATGCGGACGGCTTCCGCAGTTTCTTCTTGGGCAAGCTTGACCTCCTCAAAGCGGGAAGAACTCATCAGTTCCATGGCAAGATGCTGCCCCATGGCCGTACCGGCGTACTGGCTGAGCTTTTCCCTGACCTTAGTAAATTCCAATGTATTGATTGCAAATTTTGCCATTATAAGACACCTCTAAAATAATGTCCCCGCGTGGTTCCTGGTTCATTTTCCTCAACAAGGGTCACCCCATCAAGAACGCCCCGGTACATGGCGGTAAGGACACCGGTCTCTTCGACAGAAGCATTCCGGGCGTCAAACCGCAGCCGGGCAAGGCCCATCTTCTCCATTTTCTTTGCGTGGGCCAGCATGGAAAGGCGCTGACCATTGAGAATATGCATCCGGCCAAATTGGTCCTGCTTCAATGGGAAACGGACCTTCTTCCGGTCTTCGAGAAAACCTGCTTCCTTGCAGTGAAAATCGCAGTGACCCTGATCAAGATGACCGAGGAAGCTGCCCTCTACACAATATTCGGAGACCATCATTTCAAGGGAGCCTTCGGCAAGGCACTCCAAGGGCAAGTTTGATTTTCTCGCAAGGCCTTCGACCTGGGAGAGCGTAAGCTCCGGAGACAGCGTGATACCCTCAGCTCCAAGGTCCTGCCAGAAAAGGATACTCTGGCTGTTAAATGTATTTTGGTCCCAATCAACCCACAAAGGAAGTCCCTGGGCAAGGACCTTTTCCACAAGGCCATTATTGCTCACGACAATCCCGTCAGGAGACAGGCCTTTCCAACGAGGAAGGACCTGGTCATAGTAAGGCAGCTGACTTTCGGAAACAACACGGCTTGTGCCGATATACCACTTCTTTCCCTTCTCCCGGACCCAGTGGCCAAGGGTTTCAAGGTCTTTCAGCGTCAAAAGGGGCAGGGTGAAACTATCGCCGCCAACAATAAGGACATCGGCCCCGCCTGAAAGGGCGGCTTTGGCCTTATCCAAAGTATCGACATGGACGGACAGCTCCGCATGGCGGCGCAGGGAATGATTGACTGGCTGGGACAGATAGCGGTCCTGCCACTGGACTTTTTGGCGGGGCGGACAAAACTCCTCAAGGCGCGCTTTCGTGAGGGCTTCTACAGAAAGACGGCGCGCTTCATTGATTTCACTCATGGGAACCATGACATTGTCGTCGCACGTAAGTTCAAGGCTCCCCAAGGAAAATTCCGTGTTGCCCAGACGGTCCACCTGTTTGCGTACCACGGCTTCATCAAGGGCATGCTTGCGGGCTCTTTCCACGATAAAACGGGTCTGCGCTGTCCCTGTATGCCCTTCATCATCTGTAGCCGTAATGGTCATGGGCTCACCGAGGGCAGCTGTCACATAAAAGGACAGGGGGATACGTTTTTTATGGTCTGGACCAAAGAAACTTTCAGCATAGGTCATGAGTTCGTGATCATTTGTCCGGAAGACGCGGTCGTTGAGACGGATGCCCCGAGGCACGGAAATGGTGACCTTCTCACCGACTTCGGCTACATCACGGTTCTTGCCATTGACCGTCATGGCATCGACGGTCGTTCCCACGCGGCCGCCGACGCTCACCCAAAATTCCAGGCCGTCGCCCAAATGTAGGGTCCGTTCGAGCTTGACCGTTCCTTCCGTGTGATCTTTATTCAAAGAAACAACCCGGCCCAGAAGGATGCCGCGGTTATTAGGGCGGCGGTCGCTCATCATGGTGCGGCCCGGCTTTTTCTCAAGGTAGGCCGTCGTAAAGTCACGGTTGAAGATCTGTTCAATATGTTCACGGTCTTCTTCAGGGACAACGTATTTGCCCGTGAAATAGCGGTCAATGGCGCGGCGGTAGATATCCGTCACAACAGCTACATATTCCGGCCGTTTCATGCGCCCTTCGATTTTAAAGGAGCGAACCCCGGTTTCGATGAGTCGCGGCAGGATGTCAAGGGTATTCATATCCTTTGGGCTCAAGAGATACTGACCGGCATCGGCGTTTTTGAGCATATCCTTTCCCTCCTTGTTGACCAAGGTATAGGGCATGCGGCAGGTCTGGGCACAGCGGCCCCGATTTCCGCTGCGACCGCCGATGAGGCTTGACATAAGGCACTGACCAGAATAACAGATGCAGAGCGCGCCATGCATGAACGTTTCAATCTCACCAGGCGTCTTTTCGCAGATTGTTTTGAGGTCCTTCAAGGTTGTTTCCCTTGCCATGACGGAGCGGGGCATCCCCTGGTGGTAGGCAAAGATGGCACCGGAGGAATTGGTGATGGTCATCTGTGTACTGGCATGCAGTTCCAATTCAGGTACTGTGCGGCGGCAAAGCCGGATGATGCCAAGGTCCTGGACAATGATGCCATCGACACCGATATTGCTGAGGAACGTGACATATTCTCCCAGCGCCTTCATTTCCTCGTCAGTGACAAGGGTATTGACCGTGACATAGATACGGACATGGTGCAGGTGTGCAAAAGTGATGGCCCGCTGCAGTTCTTCGGGGCCAAAATTTTCGGCATAAGCCCGAGCACCAAAAGCAGAGCCCCCCAGATAAACCGCATCAGCACCGGCAAAAACGGCCGCCTCCAAGGCCTCCCAAGTCCCAGCCGGGGCCAAAAGTTCAACATCTTCTCGTTTCATGGAAATCTCCTTATATTATGGAAAGAAAATGGTATGACAGGATTTCGAACCTATATTATATCATATTGAAAGTCCCAAAAGAAGACGAGCCTGCCGTTCGTATGTGTCAACATTTTCTCGGGAGACCCATATAAGATTGTGTTGCAGCTTAATT
>UPXT01000026.1 GCA_900538365.1 uncultured Acidaminococcus sp.
CCCCTTTATTTTGCAAGGACTATTTTTCCCTACCGAGAAACATTTTACGCTTAGAGAATTTGCAATTTCACCTCGTCTTTTTGCTCAAGAAAGTGGACAAGATGAGCAGAACAAATTAGAATAGGAAGAGTTGTTAAATTGGGGGAATCAGTGACATGAAATTAAATGAACTTGGCAAAGGGGAAACCGCCATGATTGATGCTTTCCATTTGCCTTTTGAAATTGAACGCCGTCTCCTTGCCCTTGGGATGACGCCGGGGACAACAGTCGATGTTGTGGACCGGAAAGGAAAGGGCGTCATGATTGTGACCGTCCGGGGTACCCGATTTGCCATGGGGTATAACCTGACACGAAATATTGACGTGACAAGGGAGGCTCATCATGGCTGAGGAAAAGACAAATCTCACCATTGGCTTCATCGGGAATCCGAACTGTGGGAAGACGACACTGTTCAATGCTTACACAGGCGCTAATCTCAAAGTCGCGAACTGGCCGGGCGTGACCGTGGAAAAAGTAGAGGGCGCTATCCGCCACCACAACATGAATATTCGCCTTGTCGACCTGCCTGGGACCTACAGCCTCACAAGCTACACGATGGAAGAAATTGTCTCCCGGGAATTCATCCTCAGTGATGAGGTGGATGTTGTCATCAACGTGGTTGACGCATCAGCTCTTGAACGCAGTCTCTATCTGACGCTTCAGCTCCTGGAATTGGGTAAGCCTGTTGTCATGGCCCTTAATATGATGGATATTGTAGAAAAACGCGGCCTGGAGATCGACCTACACCGACTGCCGGAAATGCTCGGCATCCCGGTTATCCCCGTATCGGCGAGAAAGCGGCGGGGCCTTGAAGTGCTCATTCACGCCGCGGCCCACCATAAGGATGTGAATACAACCGACCCCTTGATTCACGACCATGATTGGCCCAGTACCCATGAACTGAATCATCAGGAATATGCCATGGTCTATTCCGATGACTTGGAAGACCGAATCGATCAGATTTCGGCTTTTCTAGAAACGCATTATACAGATCTGCCCAATCGCCGCTGGGCTTCCATCAAACTCTTGGAGCGCGACAAGGAAGTGACGGAAAAGCTGCCTGTGAATCTGCCCCAGGTACTGGACCGGAGCTATGAAATCGATATCATTCGGCAGAAGTATGACTTCATCGAAGAAATCATTCGGGAAGTGGTTATCCATAAGGAAAAAAGGGATGAGTTTACCGATCGTCTGGACAGAATTTTTACGGATAAGACCTGGGGGATTCCGATTTTCCTTCTCATCATGGCCTTCATCTTTTTCCTTACTTTTACGGTGGGGGACTTTTTAAGCGGATTTCTTGAAGAAGGCATTGCCTCCCTCACAGACTTCATGGCTTCTGCCATGTCGGCCCATGCGGTCGCAAAGCCCCTCCAGTCCCTGGTCCTTGACGGGGCCCTTGCGGGGGTAGGAACTATCATCACGTTCCTTCCCAATATCCTGATTCTTTTCCTGAGCTTGGGCTTTTTGGAAGATAGTGGCTATATGGCGCGCGTCGCCTATGTCATGGAAAATATCATGGGAAAGGTGGGACTATCGGGCCGTGCCTTTATCCCTATGCTGGTTGGGTTCGGATGTACGGTGCCGGCCATTATGGCCTCCCGAGGACTGGAAAACAAACGGGACCGCTACAAGGTCATGCTCGTCACTCCTTTCATGAGCTGCAACGCTCGCCTGACCATCTATATTCTTTTTTCGGAAATCTTCTTCAATGAATATGCGATGGTGGCTGCTTACTCCATGTATATTATAGGCATTTTTGTTGCTATTGGCGTTTCCCTCTTGATTCATTGGACCGACGTTGCCCGTCATCTTGACAAGGAAGATTACCTCCTCATTGAACTTCCTGAATATAAAATGCCCGATATGCGTACGGTTGGCATCTATGTTTCAGATAAAGTCAAGGGATACCTGCAAAAGGCAGGAACCATCATCTTTTTAGGGACAATTGTAATCTGGGGGCTCCTGAACTTTGGACCCCAAGGGTATACGGAAGACCCGACACGGAGCCTAGGCGCCCTATTGGGGCACTGGATGGTCCCTCTTTTTGCTCCTATTGGTCTGGGATTTTGGCAGATTACAGTGGCCCTTCTTGCCGGGATTTCGGCAAAAGAAGTGGTCGTTTCCAGCTGCGCTGTTCTTTTTGGGATTACCAATGCAACGAGCGGAGAGGGGATGGAACGCTTCCAGCAGGCTCTTGAAAGTATTGGCTTTACGTCTATCAACGCCTTGTGCCTGATGGTCTTTTGTCTGCTTTATGTCCCCTGTGTGGCAGCCCTTGCGACCATTCGGAAAGAATCCGGCAGCTGGGCCTGGACCCTTGGTGAAGCGGTGTTTCAGCTCGTAACGGCGTGGGTAGTGACCTTTTGCGTTTACCAAGGAGTTAGGCTGTTGTTCGGAGTCTGAAGTGCTTCCACCTTGTGAAAGTACGTGGCCCCTCTTTATAAAGAGGAAAGGGGGCCTTTTGGAAAAGGTATAAAAATAAAAAGACGTCTCAAACCGAATCGGGATATGGATTCGCTTTGAGGCGTCTTTTTCAGCTCCCATCCTTTCAAATCGATAGGCTCTTTTATGGATGGTCTCTTTAACGCCCTAAAGGCTGGGAAAATAAGGAGTATCCAGCATAACCGTCAACTTGTGCTGACCTGGGTTACGGCGAAAGCCGGCCTGCCTCGTCAAGGCGGCTTGCTGCTTGACTGAGGGCACTAAGGGAAAACAAGAATGCAGGTTGTTTCAAACGCTTCCGTTATCTTCATCTTTAAAAGCCCAGTCGCTTTCCTCAGCCATATCGAACGTAAGAGCCCTAAAGGGAAAATGAGATTACGCTCGATTTAGGACTAACCTTACAGTCAATTTCTCACTGGCATTTGCCTTGTGGTAGTTCCTCTTCAGATCTTTTGCCTTAGCGCTTGCTTCCTCCGAAATCGACGCGCCTAGCTAAGGCGGGATATCCACCGAGCAAGCTTGCTTGCAGGAGTGTATGGTGAATAAGCAGGCCGATTTGTGCCAGACATTACATTACAAATGGCAGTGAGGACAATTTTTCGATAGCCAAAGAAATCGCAAGACGCTGTCGAAGCGATTCGGCCCACGGACCGTATTATCGAAAAATAAATAGGCGCCCTGTCCGAAAGCCTTGGCTTAACCTCGTACGCCATGTTTTTTTGCTTTTTTACTTTTTAATCCGCCAGCCTTTTTATTTTTCCCTTCCGGTATTTCTTCCAATTGCATTTTGCGAATTCAGTGTTAATGGCTTCCTTGGTCCGATAATTGCAAAAAGATTCCGCATAGTCATCCATCCCCTTTCGTGTTTGCTCTCGAACTTCTATACCCTCTTGACAAACTCCTTCAAAATGGGTATAACATAGTTAAACGATTAAATAAATATTTAATTGAAGCGCAATGAGAGGTGAGTCAGATGAAAAAACGATATGCAATTGTTGTCGACTGTGCCAACTGCGCAGCCAAGATGGAAGGTATCGCTCAGGAAACCCCGGGTGTCAAGGCGGCTGCAGTTAATTTCATGACCCAAAAAATGGCCATTGAATTTGAATCGGGAGCAGATGTGGGAACTGTTATGAACGCCGTCAAGGAACGCTGTGAAAAAGTCGATGCTGATGCTAAGGTCCTGATCTGAGTGTTTTTAATTAAAATATTACTTAATTAAGAAGGAGAGATCATGGAAACAGAACAAAAAGAAACCCTGATACGCATCTTTACAGCCGCCCTCTTGACTGCAGGCGCCCATATTTTTATGGAAGCCGGCCCAATGAAACCGGGCGAATCGCTTGTCACAAGGCTGTGGGAATCCTTGCCTTACCTTGCGGCCTATGCCGTCATTTCTTGGAATATCCTGATCAAGGCTTGGAAGAATATCTGGCGCGGACAGGTTTTTGATGAGAACTTTCTCATGGCTGTTGCCAGTTTAGGAGCCTTTTTTCTCGGCTTCTTTCAAAATGGGGAATATACTGAAGCCATTGCTGTTATGCTCTTTTATCAGGTCGGTGAACTCTTTGAAGACTATGCTGTTGATAAGAGCCGCCGCAACATCAGCGAACTCATGGATATCCGTCCAGATTATGCCAATATTGAAGAGAACGGCCAATTGGTCCGCGTCAACCCCGATGATGTTGCCGTTGGAACACTCATTGTCGTACAGCCTGGTGAAAAAGTGCCTATTGATGGCGTAGTCGTAAGTGGCCATTCCACCCTCAATACGGCCGCTCTTACGGGAGAAAGCCTGCCCCTTGATGTAGAAGCTGGGATGACCGTTGTCAGTGGGTCCATTAATCAGCAAGGCGTGCTTAAGATTTGCACGTCAAAGGAATTCTGTGATTCCACGGTCAGTAAGATCCTTGACCTTGTCGAAGATGCAGGGAGCCGTAAATCCAAGTCAGAAAACTTCATCTCCAAATTCGCTCGTTATTATACGCCTATTGTTTGCTGCAGTGCCTTGGCTCTTTCCCTTATACCGCCTCTGGTGCGGATTTTCATGGGGCTTGACCCCTTTTGGTCAAGCTGGATTTATCGGAGCCTGACATTTCTTGTCATCAGCTGTCCCTGTGCTTTGGTGCTCAGCGTTCCGCTGACGTTCTTTGCAGGGATTGGCGGCGCAAGCCACGAAGGCATCCTGATCAAAGGATCCAACTATATGGAAACCTTGTCACAGGCTGCTGTGGTTGTCATGGATAAGACGGGAACCTTGACCAAGGGCGTTTTTGAAGTCGTTGGTATCCATCATTCACCTGTCGAAGACCATATCCTTCTTGAATGGGCTGCCCTTGCGGAAAATGCATCAAGCCATCCCATCAGTAAGAGCCTCCAAAAAGCTTATGGGAAACCCCTGGACCGCAGCCGTGTCACGGAAATCGAAGAGCTGAGCGGCCGCGGCATTCGGGCCACAGTTGACGGACGCAGCGTGCTGTGCGGCAATGCCAAGCTCATGGAAGAAGCAGGAATTTCCTATCTTCCCTGTCATCAGGTGGGCACCCTTGTTCATATGGCCGTTGATGGGATATATGCAGGGCACATCCTGATTGCTGATGTCATCAAACCGCATGCCGCAAGGGCCATTGAAGAGTTGAAAAAACAGGGCATCGCAGCGGTCATGCTCACAGGTGATGCCAAGAAGGTTGCCGAAAAAGTCGCCCAAGAGCTGGGGATTTCCCGTGTGTACAGCGAACTTCTTCCTGAAGACAAGGTGACCCTTCTAGAAAAAATCACCCAGCAGAAGAAGGGAAACGACAAGGTCCTTTTTGTGGGCGATGGAATCAATGATGCGCCGGTCCTTTCCCTGGCCGATGTAGGGATTGCCATGGGGGCCATGGGGTCTGATGCAGCAATCGAAGCAGCCGATGTCGTTTTGATGGATGATGATCCCTTGAAAATCGGAAAAGCCATTCGCATCTCCAAAAAATGCGTGTCCATTGTCCACCAAAATATCTATCTTGCCATCGGAATTAAGGTGATTGTCCTCATCTTGGGCGCACTGGGTCTTGCTAATATGTGGATGGCCATTTTTGCCGATACAGGCGTCCTCATTATGGCTGTCATGAATGCCATGAGGGCTTTGTTCGTAAAAAAAGTCTGATCCTGTCATGATGCAGGGATCTGTGAAAAGTGAGAACTTCATTTTTTCACAGATCCTTTTGTTTTTGATGTTTCTTGAATCTTCACAGTTTCTTCTCAAAAGATGGCGATTTATCAATCTGAAGATGATATAATAAAAAAATAGGGGAGAGCGTCCAAAACAGTCGGTCTTCCCCAGAAAAATCTAGCAATGAGGGGAAGAAACAACATATGATCAAGGTTTTTATCGATGGTTCCCAAGGAACCACGGGACTTCGTCTGAAAGATCGGCTCATGGAACGCAACGACATTCAGATCCTTTCTATTTCTGAACAGGAGAGGAAATCCCTTCCTGCCCGTGCTCAAAAAGTTGCTGAGGCAGATGTCGCGTTTCTCTGTCTTCCTGACGTGGCAAGCCGCGAACTGATGGAAACTGTTAGCGATACAGATACAAAGATCATCGATACATCGACCGCTTTTCGCTGTGATGATCGGTGGGCCTATGGCTTTCCGGAACTTGGGATTTCCTTTCTGGAAAAAATCCGCAATGGCAGCCGGATCAGTGTCCCAGGCTGTCATGCCAGCGGCTCCATTGCCGTAATTGCGCCGATGGTGAAGATGGGTCTTGTTTCACCTAACGAGACGCTTACCATTACATCTCTGACTGGTTATTCCGGCGGAGGGAAGAAGATGATTGCAGAATACGAAGGACCCCATGACCGTGAGGTCGACGCGCCCCGTATCTACGCCCTGGGACAAACGCATAAACACTTACCGGAAATCAAGAAGTATACGGGCCTTGTCTCACTGCCAATCTTCCTTCCCATTGTAGCACCGTATTATTCAGGTATGCTGGTCACCGTAGGAATCGAAAATAGGGACCATCTGAAACTGGCGGAGATTCGTCAAGGCTACCGGGAATTTTTTGGCCCGTCTTCCTTTATTTCTGTTGCAGAAGAAGAGGAGAACCCGTCCATGCTCGGTTCCAATACCCTTTCAGGAAAAGATTCCATGCGCTTATTTATTTGTGGGAATCTGGACCGGATCACCGTATCGGCCCAGTTTGATAATCTAGGGAAAGGCGCCAGCGGAGCGGCACTGGAGAGCATGAACATTGCCCTTGGACTTGATCCAACGACGGGACTTTCCCTGTAATGGTCCCATCATAGACAGAAAGAATAAAAATTCTTGAAAAATAAGTAAAAAAGGGCTTGCATTTTATAAGTACGATGCTATAATAAGGATGTAAGCAAAAATAATTATTAATAAATACTTCTTTCAAAAATCGTTTTGGAAGAAGCTAATTTCAAGGGGAGGTCTTTACTATGAAAAAATTCATTTGTTCTGTCTGCGGTTATGTATATGAAGGAGAAGAAGCTCCTGAAAAGTGCCCTCAGTGTGGTGCTCCGAAAGATAAGTTCACCGTTATGGGTGAAGGCAAAAAAGAATATGCCGATGAACATGTTCTTGGCGTAGCCAAAGGCGTTGATGAAAGAGTCATCGAAGGCCTGCGTCAAAACTTCACTGGTGAGTGCTCCGAAGTTGGTATGTATCTTGCTATGAGCCGCGTGGCTTTCCGTGAAGGCTATCCTGAAGTTGGTCTGTATTATGAAAAGGCTGCTCATGAAGAAGCTGAACATGCTTCCAAGTTTGCTGAAATGCTTGGCGAAGTGCTCTCCGACAGCACCAAGAAGAACCTCGAAATGAGAGCTGCTGCTGAACAGGGTGCTTGCAAAGGCAAGAAAGAACTGGCTACCCTCGCTAAACAGCTTGGCTACGATGCCATTCATGATACCGTTCATGAAATGTGCAAAGACGAAGCTCGTCATGGCCGTTCCTTCGACGCCCTGCTGGCTCGTTACTTCGGGAAATAATCACAGATATGCCCGCATCCACTATGGGTGCGGGCTTTTTGCGTATGGCGGAAACTTTTCGGCAGATGGATGGAAGTTTCAAGAGGAGTCCTTTCTTATGGGGAAAGCTTGGCTCCTTGAGGGTTTCAGCCTTAATGCGGCCCTAACCACTATGGCGCTTTTTTAAGAACAATCAACGAAAAACTCGATGATAGGAGAGCCTTTTTCATAGAAATGATCAAGGATGTTGTCAAATCCGAGGCTCCTATTGTAAAATAAAAAGGCTTGCTGCACACTCATCCTGTGCGGACTCAATACGCATGTGTAAAATGCTGGAACAAAAATGCGCAGAAAAGCCATCTATCCCAGGAGAATCCTCATCCATCCCTAGGAGTGCGTCTTACTTGGCCGCTTCGGACAGGACTTTTTTGCCTGTCAAACAAGGGAACTTCCTGCGCTTCACAGTCTTTTCCCATTTTTGTCATAAAGAATTTATTTGTTCTTTCGACTTTCACGCTGTATAATGAAGCAAGTGGTATATCCAATTTGCATGGACCCTCCTTAGTTTGAGGGAGGATTCTGTTAAGGAAGGTTGTTATAACTATGGAAAGACAACAGACCATACTGATTGCTGATGATGAGGCACAGATTCGAGAGATCTTGAGCCTTTATTTTAAAAAAGAAGGCTTCAAGGTCATTGAAGCGGCCGATGGGGCGGAAGCACTGGTGCAGATCCAGGCGGGCAAGCCGGATATCATCCTTCTTGATATCATGATGCCTGTCCTCGATGGTTTTGAAGTCTGCAAACAGGTCCGTAAGATTTCCGATGTGCCAATCATCATGTTGACCGCCAAGGATTTTGATGATGACCGGATCTTGGGTCTGGAGATGGGGGCCGATGATTACATCGCAAAGCCCTTCAATACCCGCGAAGTTGTCGCCCGTGTGAAGGCTGTCCTGCGCCGCAGCAGTCAGTTTCTCCAATCCCAGAACAAGCAAGTCCTTGAATATCCAGATCTCATGATCAACTTAAGTGAATATCGTGTCGTTGCCTTTGGCCGGGAGGTGACCTTTACGGCAAAGGAGATGGAGCTTCTGTGGTGCCTTGCCTCAAACCCTGGCATAGTCTTTTCACGCAACCAGCTTCTGGAAAAGATTTGGGGATATACGTATTACGGAGATACCCGCACGGTTGATACGCATATTAAGCGCGTTCGTCATAAATTGGATATTCCCAAGGATGCGAAATGGGATATTGTGACCGTTTGGGGCGTTGGGTATAAGTTTGAGGTCAAGAAGTGAAAAAGTCATTAAGTACGAGGCTCATGTATAGCTACATGGGCCTTATTGTCATTATCATCATTGGGATTTCAGTTGGTCTTTCCTATTTGATTACAGATTATTTTTTCCGTACAAAAGAGACGGAACTGAACCAAAAAGGGGGAGAGGTCGCCCTTATTGTTCGCTATTTGAATGGATCAGGGGCGTCGTCTGCCATGTTGAGCCAATACCTTACGAGTGTGGATCAACTGATTGGCGCGCGGATTTGGGTCTTTGATTCCAATTACCGCCTCATCAATGCTTCTGAAACCATGCGGGATAGGGAAAAAGATCTTCGTGCCGCCCACGAAACGACGAATGCCGGCGCCAATGACCCTTCCACCTTCCGTAAGGAAAGCTCCGTAGAAGCCATCGATCAGCAGCTGCGTGAAGGCGGCCCCCTCAATGATAAAGTAAAATCCATTCTCCCCAGTGTCTATGAACGCAACCGTGTGAATGCCCGGCTCTTTCATCCCTACTACAAAGAACAGGTGCTCTTGGTGGGACTTCCCATGGAAGATTCACACCAGGATATTACAGGGGCTATTTTGCTGGCTGCCCCAATTGACGGGCTGAACCGTGTCCTGCGCGATATCTACATCTACACGATCATTGTCGGTATTGCTGCCCTTGTCATCAGTGTCATCATTGTGTCTGGTCTCACGCGGCGCCTTGTGCGTCCCCTTGTGGATATGAAAAACAGCGCCAAGGCCATTGCTTCCGGTGATTATTCCCTGAAAGTTGTTGTTGATGGGGAGGACGAGGTGGCCGATTTGGGCCGTTCCCTAAATTCCTTGGGCCGCGACTTGGAACAATTTGTCCTTAAGACCAATAAGATGGAAAAACTGCGTCGGGACTTTGTGGCCAATGTTTCCCATGAACTGCGCATGCCAATTACCATCATTCAAGGATACAATCAGGCTATCCTCGATGGGACGGTCACAGATCCGGAAGATATAAAAAAATACAGGAAATTGATTGATAATGAAACCCAGCGCCTGGAACGGCTGATCAATGAACTGCTTGAAATCAGCCGTCTCCAACGCAAGGAAAATGAAGAAATGGAACCTGTGCCGCTAGGTGAAATTACGGAAAATGTCGTGAGCATGATGGAGGTTCGGGCCAAAAAGCGGGACATCCGGCTCGAACGCTACATTGATGACAATCTCATGGTCATGGGCAACGGGGACCGGCTTTTCCGGCTTGTAATGATCTTAGGGGATAATGCTATGAAGTATTCCCCCGATTCATCGTCCATCGTCTTTCAAGTCCTTCCCAGCCGTAGCGGAGGCGCTGTGCTAACGGTGACAGACCATGGGTTTGGGATTCCTAAGGAGGACCTCCCCTACATCTGGGAACGTTTCTACAAGGTGGATAAGTCCCACTCACGCCATATTCCGGGAACCGGACTGGGCCTTGCCATCGCAAAAGAAATCATTCGTATCCATAAGGCCAAGGTCCAGGTCCAAAGCGAAGTGGGGAAGGGGACGACCTTCATGATCACATTCCCTCCTACCAAAATGAAAAGCAAAATGGGGAAGGAACATGTGGCAGAAGTTGTAGAGCCGGTTGTGCCTCTTTCTGATGAAGACCCCGTAGAGCCGGTTGTGCCTCTTTCTGATGAAGACCCTGTAGAGCCGGAAGGAAAGTGATCTATATGAAAAAAGAACTTCTTACGCTGTTTTGTTGCTTTCTAGGGTTGTGGGAATCGGGAAATGTTCAGGCCGCAGCACCAGCTGCCGCAGCCCAACCGCCTGCTGTCCGGTATTACGGAAATGCCCATGAAACACTTGCCGTGGTGCCCCAAAAAAAAGGCTATGCCCTCTGCTATGCCATCCCCGGCGAAAATGGGACGCGCTGGAACCGATTTTATCTGGTCCCTGAGCGTAAGGACAGCTATGCCCTTCGCGAAGAAGGCCCTTTTGTCAAAGCTGACAGTGTGGTCCGGATTTCCTCTGATGGTTCCCAGCTTGCTGCGGGCCGTTATGTCTACCCAGCCATAACATATACGGGAAAGCCGCCTGATGAAGCCTTTCAGGAAGCCCCTTATGAGATGGCCCCTGATGAAGAGGCCCTGCTTGGGTATTATCATGGCGGAGGCGAGGTTCTCCTTGTCCGAGAAAATCAAGGAGAACTGGAACTTCTTTATGAGCTTGAAAAAAACGATCGGGACTTTACTAAAAGCAACGGCTTTGCCTTAATAAAGGATCATTATGATGCCTATAGGCTGGTGGAAAAAGGTCCCTATACAGATACGTCATCGCCCGTCCGCTTTGACCGAAATGGATCTGGGATGGGAATCAGCTTGCGCATAGGCAATCGTTCCTACAGCCGAATTTTTACGCGAGGCGAAAATGGGAGGCCTGAGCGCATCAAACCGGTCATGACCCTGACGCAGGCTAGGGAAAAGGCCAAGACCCTTCCCATCCCCACAAAAATTACGGAAGAGAAGCTTGATCTTGTAAGCTTGAGAGATGTCGTTCCTGCGGCAAAACAGGACCTCCGCTACAGTACGGTGAATAATCTATTTGGGGAAGCCATCGTGTCAAGCAAAAATGCAGAACTGAACAGTAAGGCTGCACAAGCTCTGGCCCGGGCGGAAAAGATCCTGGTTTCCAAAGGATATGGCCTCCTTATCTGGGAAGGCTACCGTTCGTATGAAGATTTCGCTGTGGCAAAGCTGCTCCTGGGCCCTTCTCGTGACAGCCTTCTGCCCCCTCTAAGTGAAGGTTATTCCCATAATACGGGGCGCAGCGTTGATGTCAGCCTCTATGACCTAGAAACGGGAAGCCCCATTAAGATGATCTCTGATTTTGATGAACTGTCACCTGCTCAGTATCGGTCTTTTCCAGGGGGTACAGATCTTCAGCGCTATTTGCGCGGCCTTCTTGATGAAGCCATGACGCAGAGCGGCTTCAAGGGGAGCGAGATGGAATGGTGGCACTACGAATACAAAGGATAAAAATGTAACTCACAGCATGCGGGACTTCTTCTTACAAAGAGGCCCCGCTCTTTTTTTAGGAATCATTTGAAAAGGCTGACGCCCAATCACAGAAAATTGGTATTCCTTTCTTTTCTATGATAAAATAAGGAACATAACCCAAAAAAGGAGGAGAAATCCCATGAACGTATATGATCAAATGAATCACGTGTGTGAAGCAATCCGCGATTCCCACGAATATAAAAAGATGCAGGAAGTCAAACCGAAGCTTGCGGCCGATAAGGACGCAGAATCCATGGTCAAGGACTTCCTCAAACAGAAGTCCGAAATTGAACTTGCCCAGTACCAGGGAAAGAAACCGGACGAAGCGCAGGTTCAAAAGATGCAGAAACTTTATGAAATGCTGCAGCTGAATCCCGTTGCCAGCGAATACATCCAAAATTATATCCGCTTCCAGATGATGCTGGGTGACCTTTCCAAGGCTTTCAGCGATACCATCAAGGAAGCTGTCGAATGATGGACCTTGATGCCCTTTGCGCATACGCAAAGGTGCATTTTCCTCGTTCAGTGCGGATCCAGGAACCCATGAAGGACCATACAACCTTTGCCATTGGCGGACCGGCCGACCTTTTTGTGACGGTGCGGGAGCCCGAAGCCCTGCAGGCCCTCCTGCAGGAGGCACGGCGCTGTGACGTGCCCTATCTCATTTTGGGAAAGGGGTCCAATATGCTCGTTCGTGATGGCGGCATTCGCAGTCTAGTCGTTCATTTGGATGAAGAGGGCGCCCTTTCTGTCACCGGTCATGAGCTGCGTGCTGCTGGCGGCGTCCCCCTTTCTAAAGTTTCCAAGCTTGCAGCGGACCATGGCCTGGGCGGCCTTACTTTTGCCATCGGCATTCCCGGCAGCCTTGGTGGTGCCGTGCTCATGAATGCCGGTGCCTATGGTGGAGAAATGAGCGATGTCATCAAGGAAGTGACCTTCCTTGATGAAAACCTGAACTTTCAAACCGCAGCGGCTACGGACCTTTCTTACAGTTACCGTCATTCCTATTTCATGGACCATCCCGGCTGCGTCATCGTTGAAGCGATTATGGAGCTGCGGCCCCAGGCACCCTGTGAAATCAAGGCAGAAATGGCGGACTTTACAAAACGCCGTAAGGAAAAGCAGCCCTTGGAATATCCCAGTGCGGGAAGCACATTTAAACGTCCGCCCGGTCACTACACGGGCCCTCTTATTCGGCAGGCAGGTCTTGCCGGCCTTGTCATGGGCGGCGCCCAAGTGAGCAAAAAGCATACGGGCTTTGTCATCAATCGTGAGGAGGCAACTGCGCGCGACGTGCTGCGCCTCATCAAAACCATTCAAAATAAGGTCAGGAGCCAGCACGGCGTCCTTCTAGAACCGGAAGTCAGGATCATCGGGGAAGACATGGACAAAAGGCGGGGGAGCTGACAGCCTAAAGGACTTTTCCTTCAGTGAGGAAAAGTCCTTTGTGTTATGGATACTTGATTACTGGGGTAATTTTCACCCTGTGATACGGATTATATTGAACTTTTGTTCCGCTTCCGTCATAATAGAACAAGAAGCCAAAGAAAAGAATCTTGGCAAAGGAGGAACCATGGAAAAAACCTTGTGGATCACGGGCCTCGGGGAGACCATGCGGCAGGACTTTCTGAAAGAAGCGGCACAGTACCCTTATGGAAAAGCCCTTTTTCTTGTGCCAAACCTGTATTTTAGAAACTTGGTCCGGCGCTATGGCGTCATCAAGACGAGTACCATCGATGCCCTGCCGCGGGAAATCCTGCGGTTAAACGGACGGGAAAATGAACGGATGCTGGTTTCCCGAGATACGCAGGCACGTATTGCATCGGAAGCCATTGAGTATCTTGCCGGAAAGGATCTCTTGCCTTATTTTAAGTCCCTTGCCGATAAAAAAGGATTCCGTGACAGTGTCGTCCAGCTGTTGACGGAACTTGAAACGTGTCATGTGACGGGTGAAGAGTTCAAGAACGCTGTCCTTTCCTGGAACCGTGAGGCAAAGCGGGGCGGGGAAAAGGATAAGGAAATTGCCCTCATCCTTTCTGCTTATGAAGCCCTCATGAATGAACGCCAGCTCTGCGACCTGAATGGCCTCTATGACAAAGCCCTTGACGTGCTGCAAGATTCAGAGGCTATCATCACTTGGGAAAAACTGTATTTCAGTGAATTCAACGAACTGACGGGACTCCAGATGGCCCTTGTAAAAGCCTTGGGGAAACGAGTTTCCATTTCTTTTGGCCTGTTTTATGATGAGTCGCGGCCTGATTTATCGGAGGCAACGCGAAAACTTGAAGAAGATCTCTTGGGCGATGGCTATGAAAAGAAACTTGCACCGAAAAAAATGAGCCGTCCTGAGGACCTTGCTTATTTTGCTGACACGTTTCCCAAAGGAAGGGACGATGCCGTGGCTGCACGGCATATCTATCTGGGGGAAGCGTCCAGTGTTGACAGCGAAATCAAGATGGTCCTAACAGACGTCAAGAAAAAGCTTAAAAGCGGCGTAGCGCCCCATGAGATCCTTCTTCTTGTGCGAAATCTCAATGACTATCAGGGCCTTGGCCGGTACATGGAAGAATACGGTCTCCTGTCAACCCTTGCAGACGTGACGGACCTTGCCGGTCAGCCTTTGCCCCTTTTCCTTACAAAACTCTGGGAAGCGGCTCTTGTACGGGACGATACGGCACCTCTTCTGGCTCTCATGAAGACAACGCTCATGCAGGAGCTTTTCCATGTGGACCGGGCCTCCGTAAGCCGCCTTGTGGAGGAAAGCTATATCGAGTCACCGAGTTTTCTTTTGGAACGTATTTGCCATCTTACCGGCGTTTTGGACCTAATGCCTCTTTTTGAAGGGCTCCAGACGCCAAAGAACTGTACACAGTGGCGGGATTATATTGACGAAAGACTCACGGAATGGGACCTTGTGCGGACTTTTGGCAGGCTTCATCAGGAGGGAAAAGTGACCCTTTCGGAAGTAAAGATCATGGCCCAGTCCCAGGATTTTGTCAGGGCCTTTTTTGACCGTCTCGAAGCTCTTTTTGAAGCTGTCGGCAGCAAGAATCTCCCCATCGGATTGGGTGACATCCTTTCTTACTGGAAGGAAGCCCTCATTGGCACAGCTGTGACGCTGACGCCGGGTCATGAAGAAGGCATCCGTATTATGGAAGCTTCCGATATCCAAGGCGTTCCTTATCCTTATGTCTATATCCTGGGCGTAAGGGATGGGCTTTTTCCAGCCATTTCTCGGGAAAGCTGGCTCTACAGCGATGAGGAACGGACGGAGCTTGCTGCCCTTGATATTCCCTTGAGTACGTCTGTACGGCGCCTTGCCCGGGACCGCTTTTTCTTTGCTTCGGCCGTGAGTCTTGCCGAAAAGGAGGTTCATCTTTCTTGGTTTGCTGACGATGAAGGCGGCGCAAGCTACTACATTGAGCGGCTGCGGCACTTTTTCATGCCTCACGCCCTTCCTTTTGAGACATATCACACAGATGTCCATGACTGTTACAGTGAGACCCAAATGGTACGCTATCTCATGGAAGCAGAAACTCTGGGTGAAAAGGAAGCGGCCTATCTTGCCAATCATATCGATCCTGAGATCCCTCAGCGGGCCCTGAAAGAAAAGAAGCGTTTTGCCATAAAGAGCCTTTATAACGGCTATCTGGGACCGCAGGAAGAAACGCTCCATCTTTCCGCGTCCCAGCTTGACGGGTTTCTCACGTGTCCTTTTATGCACTTATTTACTCATATTTGGAAACTTGAAGTAAAAGAAGCAAAGACCGCATTCCCCACACCGGACGTTGTGGGAAACCTGATCCATCTGACGCTTTCCCGCTTCATGGGGCATCATTTAGGTGAACCGCTCTTCACAAAGGAGCTGGATACGCTGTGGCAGGAACTGGAGAGGGAGTATCAAACTACTTATGCCGAAATGGAACAGAAAGGGGATATTCCCCGGTCCCGCTACTCGGACCACATTCGAAAAAGCTATGAAGCGTGGCTGAAGCGTTGGCTCCGCATGGAAGTGGACTATGAGGAAAAGAGCTCTACTGGTCTTACGGCTTGTGCCGTAGAAAAGGCCTTTGGCCGCAAAGGTGCGGCTTGGCCTCCTTATGACCTTACGGTGGATGGCAAGAAAGTCTATCTTTCCGGCCAGATCGATCGCATTGACCGCAGTGAATCGGGCTACCTCATCATGGACTATAAAACGGGCGGGCGGCCGACAACGACTCGTATGGATGAAGGCAAAGCGGTCCAGTTGCCGATTTACATCAAAGTCCTCGAACGTAATCTGGGCCTCATTCCCCAACAGATCTTCGGTGCCATTTATGGCGATATCAGAACAGGCCGCCGTGTGGGCGGTATTTGGTCGAGCTTGGGTAAAGCGGCCAAAGAGGCACCTAAGAGCGTACGCGGAAAGGATATGGAAGATGTTCTTAAGATTTCAGAAGACGCCATCGCTGCTGCTGTCCGGCGCATGAGAAGCGGTGACTTTGCCGCCGAGCCTTATCATGGAAAATGCCCGGACTACTGTCCGGCCCGTGACATTTGCCGCATCAAGGACAATCAAAACCACGAAATGATGAACGACGAGGAGGATGCAAATGGCTGATTTCACTAGAGAACAAATCCTTGCCATTACCACATTGGACCGGAACGTCTCCGTCTCTGCTGGGGCGGGGTCTGGAAAAACGCGGGTCCTTGTTGAGCGTTTCCTCACCATTTTGAGAGACCCTGAAAAAAGTGCTGACAGGATCCTAGCCATTACCTTTACCCGCAAGGCGGCCCGGGAAATGCGGGAGCGCATCCGCAAATCCCTTCTTGAAGAAGTGGGGAGGAGTAGCGGTGAACTGAGGACCCATTTCGAGGAAGAACTGCGCCACCTTGATGGTGCGCCCATTACGACCATTGACGGCTTCTGTTCCCAGATCCTGCGCGACCATCCCGTTGAAGCAGGAATGGACCCGCAGTTTACGGTGAAGGAAGAATATGAAGTAAAAGAATTCCAGGCTTCCGTCATCGATGCCTTCCTGCGGGATCTGCTCAAAAAGGAAGACGAGGACCTGGAGCTTTTATTGGGTCTTTATCACCCGGGGCGGCTTGGCAGCATGCTTTATGGTCTCATTGATATCCTGCCGGACCTCATGGCCTTGGGAGACCTTTCCGCCCCTTATGCAGTGAACAAGGATGATTGGGAAACGGCAAAGATCCATGCAGAAGAAACTTTCCTTGCTATGCTCGCCTCTGGGGCAGACCTAAAACCTTCTAAGACGAAAGACGCCCTCCTGGAACTTCAAAACGTACGGACGGTCTATCATGAAGCCCTTGCCGCAAATGATCTTGAAACTGTCCTTCCCTTCATGAATCTTATCCGTGCGGCAGGAAAAGCGGCCCCTCTCATCAAGGAGTGGAAAGAGGCCTTAATCAAACTCCAAGGTTACGCACGCAATAAAGCAGCCATTCCTTATGCCAAAGCGTGGAATAGCCTGCTGCACCGCCTTTCGGAACGTCTCGAAGAAGAATCATTGCGTCAGGAAATCTTTAGTTTTTCTTTCCTTGCAGGACGGGCAGTTTCCCTCTTGCGGGATCACCCTGAAATCTGCCGTGCCTACCAGCACCGTTTTGACTACATCATGGTCGACGAATTCCAGGATACGAATGAGCAGCAAAAAGAACTGGTCTACCTCCTTTCTGGGGCGACGGCAAGTGAGCTGCGGGGAAAGAACCTTTTTATCGTCGGCGATGCCAAGCAGTCCATTTACCGTTTCCGCGGCGCTGATGTCACGGTCTTCCGCGTCGTCCGTGATGACATCATGAAAACGGGCGGCACGGACATTGTTATGGCCGATAACTTCCGCTCTGCGCCGGAAATCATCGAGTCCTGCAACTGTCTCTTCCGGGACCTCTTGGGGACGAATCCCCAAAAGGCGGTCATGGCTCAGGACCTTGTGCCCCATCAGAAAAGAACGCAAAAGCCCATCCTTGCCATCATTGACCAAGAAGATGGCACCTTTCCAGATGCCCAGCGAGCCGAAGCCCAGTGGGTGGCACAAAAGATTGACGCCGTCGTAAAAAGTCATGAGGAACTGGGCTATGGGGATATTGCCATTCTCGTACCGGCCATCCGTCTTGCCGAGCCCTATGCCGCGGCCCTTGCTGAGGCCCATATTCCCTATACTATGACGGATGGGAAGGGGTTTTATGAACAGCAGGAGATCATTGACATCATCACCATCATGACCGCCGTTCTCTCGCCTGATGTGGATTGGGCTATGGCCGGCGTCCTTCGATCTCCGTACGGCGGCCTCACAGACCAGGAAATCCTTGGCCTTTTGCACACGTATCCTCAAAAAAACCTGTGGGAGAGTCTGTCCCAATCTATTGAACCAAGTCATGTCAAGCTTTGGAAGAAACTCACGGCCCTCATGCACGTGGCCCGCTTGGGCTCCCTGCCGGAACTTTTTGATACCATCATGGAGACGCTCCATGTGGAAAGTCTCCTTCTTGCCATGCCCCATGGCCGGGAAAAGATGGCCAACGTGTGGAAACTACGTTCCATGGCCGCGTCCTTTGCTATGCAGGAAGGAGGCGGCAGCGAGGACTTTTTGGACAGATTGAACCTGATGCGCAGGATGCAGGCCCGGGAAAGCGGCGCAGCCCTAGAACCGGACGCCAAAAGCGTGCAGATCATGACCATCCACAAGTCAAAAGGTCTGGAATTTCCTGCTGTTTTTCTGCCCGACCAGCAGTATAAATCGCCGCCTGGCAGACTCGGTCTCCAGTATCTTCCTAGCGCCGGCCTTGGCATCATGATTCCTGGTGAAGAAGGGCCGCAAAAGACTGCCCTTTATGAAGAGTTGAGCGAGGAAAATCGCGCCCTTGAGTGGGAAGAAAAGAAACGTCAGCTTTATGTCGCCATGACGCGGGCTGAAAAATACCTCTTTCTGTCGGCTGCAGTAAGTGAAGAAAAAGAAGCCGCAAGAAGAGAAAAACGGGCCAAAGGCAGTGTCAAGAGCCCGGAAAATTGGTACGAAAGCCTGAGGCGGATTTTCCATGATGGTGAAGGAAAGGACCTCGTCGACTGGGTAGAACTGAAAGCTTCGGAAATCCTTGCCGCTCCACTTCCCCTGAGCGTCCGGGAAGCGCCGCCTCTTGAACTGGAAGCGGACGCCTTTGAAAAATTGAAACCGGTGGAATTTCCCCAGAGAGTGCTTCTCAGCGCCTCGGCCCTTGGAATCTATGACCTTTGCCCGCGCCGCTACTTCTACCAGTATCGGATTCATATGCCGAACCTTGACCCTGATGTGGTGGGAACGGGGAGCGTCCGCATTGCGCCGGCAACGCTGGGGACCTATATCCATAAAGTCTTGGAGCTTTCCCGCACGGCACCTGTCAAGGAAGCAAAGGAACTGGCGCTTCTTGAAGAAGCATACAGCGATGGGGAAAAGGCCGTTCTTCGAAAAGAGGGAGGGCCTCTCATTGATGCGTACCTTGCGTCACCTCTTTATGCTGCCTATGAGGATCTTCCCCAAGAAGCAGAAGTCGATTTTGAACTGCCGCTTATGAACGTGGGAAATGCGTCTATTTACTTTGACGGCAGCATCGATAAAGTTGTCCATTTGCCGGATGGAACACTTGAAATCATTGATTATAAGAGCGGTCATCCGCCCGTAGACGGCATGGAACGAAAAGCCTATTCGCGGCAGCTTGCCATCTATAGCCTTGCCGCCGAGGCCCTCTATCACAAGAAAGTGAGCAGAGCCTCACTCCATTTTCTGCGCAGCCTCTCGACCTGGGAGCTTACTGACCGGGACCAGGAAGTGTCAGACCTTGAAGCCCTTCTTACAAAACTCCAAACCCTTGACGAAGAAGAGAATTTTGAAACAAAGACCGCTGCCTGTACTTATTGCGGCTTTGGCTATTTTTGCAAAAAGTAAGCAGCCATCCATAGCTGCGACGCCATCATCAAAAGACCCTGACCGAACCTAGGATTCTGGTTTGGTCAGGGTCTTTTGATTTTTTTGGTGCCAGCACCCAACATGGACGTTTGGAATCATCACCATCAAGGACGTTTGCCCATCGCAGGACAGGTTTCTTTCTTAGGGAAGCTCTTCCGCCTGCTCCGTGATATAGGTGATGAAATGCTTACTTGATAGCGGCAGAAGGTCCCAGTCCTTATAACAAATTGCAAGATGACGATAAAGGGGCGGGTCAATGGGGATGGTCACGATATCATAGGGATTTCGGTCCGTCATGAGTTTTGCGAGGATACTGACACCAAGACCGGCTTCGACCATGGTCATGATGGCGTAGTCATCGTGGAGCCTGTAAGCGACATGGGGTTTGATGCCCTTTTCCCGAAAGGCTTCCATAGGTTCACTATAGTTTCCTTCTTCAAGAAGGATAAAGGAATCGCCAAGGAGGCCTTCCAAGGGAATCGCCTTTTCTTTTGCCCAGCGGTGGTGCTTGGGGAGTACCGCCACAAGTTCCCCATCCTTAACGGGAATGGTCATTAAGTGGGGACAGGAGTCAGGGGAGACAAAACCAAAGTCGATGATACCCGACTCGATCCACTCTGGAATGAGCCTGTAATCGCCTTGTTGAAAAATAAATCCCACATTGGGGTAGCGGGCCTTGAATCCTTTGATGAGGGGCGGCATCCAGCGGCAGGTGATACTTGAGATGGTTCCCACACGGATCATGCCTGTTTCAAGCCCCCTGATTTCCCGGGCTTTTTCTTCCATGGCTTCGTAACTGTGGAGGACCTGTTCCAAAAAGGGGAAGAGCTGCTGACCTTCTTGGGTAAGGGTAATGCCGTTTCTGGAACGGATCAGGAGCTTAAAGGACAGCTCCTCTTCAAGAGAGGCCATCATCTGACTAATGGAGGATTGGGTGTATCCTAGTGCACGGGCGGCTTTTGTGAAACTCCCAAGGCGCAGGATGGTCTGAAGGGCTTTGAAACGCTGCATAGAAGGCACCTACTTTCTTATTTGCTGCCCTTATTATACATCACTATTTCTAATTTATTCATTAGATAAATTCGTTTTACTTATTCTTATCTCCGTGGTATCCTTCCTTTAGAAATGGAGGAAGTGACGATGAAACAATATATTGTCGATGCCTTTACGGATACCGTCTTTAAGGGGAATCCCGCTGCTGTCTGTATCTTGGATGCGTGGATTCCAGACGCAACCATGATGAAAATAGCCATGGAAAACCGTTTTTCCGAAACAGCTTTTGCCGTACAGGAAGGGGCGATGTACCATCTACGCTGGTTTACGCCAGGCGGGGAAATTGACCTCTGCGGTCATGCAACCCTTGCCACGGCCTATATCCTGTTCCATTTTTATGAGAAGGATGCGCAGGAAATTTGCTTCAAGACCTTGAGCGGGCCCTTAATGGTACGCCGTGAGGGAAACCTTATCTGTATGGATTTTCCCGCCTATTCCCTCATGCCTGTCCCCGTCACTGATGCTATGGCAGGTGCCATCGGAGTCCGTCCGGAACGGGCCTATATAGGACGGGATCTTATCTGCGTTCTTTCAGACGAAGCAGCGGTCAGGAACGCAAAAATCAACCAACAAAAAGCCCTTGACCTAAACGGACTGCTCCTCCACATTACGGCCTGCGGGAAGGACTATGACTGCGTAAGCCGCAGCTTTGCGCCGAAATTAGGTGTGCCGGAAGACCCAGTCTGCGGGTCCGGCCACTGTCATATGGTTCCTCTTTGGTCTGCCATCTTAGGAAAAAATGAGATCAAAGCTTTTCAAGCATCGGAACGGACCGGTGTCCTTTATACCAAAATGAAGGGCAGCCGGGTGGAACTTGCCGGCAAGGCCGCCCTTTATTCCATAGGTGAACTTGTTTTTCCCATGGAGGTAAGATAAATGAGAAAAGAGTCTTCTTTGCGCAGTGCCCTTTTTTTAGGACTCATTGCCTGCCTCATCTATGGCCTTGGAGCAGGGCTGCGGGCAAGTATTGGCATCCTGCTCGAACCCATTGCGGATATGACAGGCCTTTCCTATGAAGAGGTCAGTTTTTCCATTGCCGTCATGCAGATTGTCTTTGGCGCATCCCAGCCTTTATTTGGGCTTTTGGCAGCACGGCGGTCCAATCGTTTCGTTTTGACGTTAGGTGTCCTTTTCATGGTCTTTTCCGTACTCGGCATCAAGCTATGTGCCAGCTACGGGATGCTCATCGTTACCCTTGGCGTCCTCATGGGCCTTGGAACAGGAGCCATTGCTTTTGGCCTTGTCCTGTCGTCTGCTATCTCCTTTGTCGGTCAGGAACGGTCCCTTTTTATTGCAGGGCTCCTTAATGCATCGGCGGGGATGGTTAACTTTTTTCTTGCACCACTCCTTAACGTTTCCCTCCAATATGGCGGTGTACCGGCGACCATGCCCCGGCTTGCCCTTGTTATGGTGCTGCTCATTCCCTGTATCCGCTATCTGACCAAAAAGGACGCAACACCTAAAGGCGGGACCGATGCTTCCCATCATATGGGGCTTGGAGAAATCCAGTCGGCCTTGGGGGAACGGATTTACCAGCTGCTCCTTGCCGGGTTTTCAACGTGCGGGTTCCATATGGTCATCATTGAATCCCATCTTTTTTCCCAGTTTGTCTCCTATGGGATTCCTAAGATGGAAGCAAGTTGGGCCTTTTCTTTTTATGGCATTGCGACCATTGCGGGCGCCCTGTTGTCTGGGTATGCAAGTTCTCGTCTTAAAAAGGGCAGGCTCCTTTCCTTTTACTATGGATTCCGTGCTCTATGGGTGCTTTTCTACCTTTTTGTCCTGCCTAAAACGATGACAACGGCCATCCTTTTTGCAGTAGGTCTTGGTCTTACTGGGGATGCCACGGTATCGCCCACATCGGGCGTCTTGAGCGGACATTTTCCCCTTCATCAAGTGGCAACCCTCATGGGGCTGCTCTTTTTTGCCCATCAGATTGGCGGCTTCTTGAGTGCTTATTTGGGCGGCCTTTCCTATCAGCTTTTTGGCAATTATACGCTCATTTGGTTGATTGACGTTGCCCTCTGTTTGGAGGCGAGTGTGGCAAGTTATCTGATCCGGGAAGAAAAAGCCGAAGCCTAAATCGCTCCGATTTGTTATAGTTAGGTGCTCCATTACTCTTTAAAGAAATTGGAAAAGCAGTGGGCATGACCCATCGTACAATGAACCATCCCCCGTTTGGGATAGGTAGAAATGCTGTGAATAATGAGTTAAAACGCGAAGGCGGAAACAAAGAACCTATATATTCCAATATGCATAATGATAGAATCTATTCATGTATACCGAATGTAAAAAACACACCATCAAACGCATATCTATGTTCGATGGTGTACTTTCTATTTATTCTTTTTTCTTTGGTTTGATTGCTGGAGATGAAAGCGCAGGCAAGCTTGACCGCTTCTTAGCCCTTTCCCTTCCCATCAAACTCTTTCTTTAGCAGTTCAATCAAATATTTCTCCGCTTTATTCAGATACGTTCCTTTTTTATAAAGGGCTTGGATGGGAAAGACAGGCGGTTGGCTGCTGTAGGAAAAGCTTGTCCCCTTTTGCTTGTCCCCGAGGATGATGACCGTGCGCTGGGGGACGATGGTATAGCCCATCCCGCAGGCAGCAAGCTGGACGGCATCATAGCTGCTGTCCACTTCCGTGAGAATATTGGGGATGATGCCTTCTTTTTGGAAGACACGGTCCACAATGGTGCGGATGAAGTGTTTTTTCTTGACGGCAATAAAGGGCTTTTTGCCAATCTTCTTGAGGTTAATGCGGCGTACTCCTTTATCCAAAAAATCCGCATCGCTGAAAAAATCCGGTGCGGCAATGAGGGGAACCGCTTCGTTATAGATATGCTCCTTATGGATTCCTACAGGCAGTTCGTCATCAAAATAGGGGACGATGATAAAGGAGACCTTCCCCATTTGCAGAAGTTCCAAGAGATCACTCGTGCCGCCTTCTTTTAAAAAGAGCTGGGAGGCAGGGTACTTTGCACGCAGGCACCTCAGAACAGGGCGAAACATATAACCGGCGCGGCCTGATGGGATGCCGACAATGATATCGCCGGAGCTTCCTACCTTGAGATCGGCAATGCGGTTTTTCATATCCGTTTTTTCGCGGAGAATGAGGCGTGCCGTCTTAACGTAGATGCGCCCAGCGTCCGTGAGTGTTAACGGCTGATGGGAGCGGTCAAAAAGTTTGGCCCCCACGTCCTTTTCAATTTGGGCCAAGGCATAGCTCAGGGATGGCTGGGAAATGAAAAGTTCTTTGGATGCTTGGGTGATGTTTCGGCAGTCCGCTACCGTGACAACATATTGCAGTTCTCGAAAATCCATAGGCCCTCCATAGAAACAGTCGAATTGATTTCTTGTTTTTCATCAATTATATCATATCGAATTAGAAAAAGAGCCTTTTCCTGAAAGGAAAGACTCTTTGATTTACCTTATGAAAGGCTTTCAATAAATGCTCCCACCGTTTCAATGAGTTTCAGTCGGCATGTATCAAGAGAGTGGTTGCCCAGAAGGTCAACACGCTGGTGGACGGCATGGGACTGCTGGTCTGTGAGAAGGTTCCAGAAGGGATCGATCATGTATTGGGGTGGGGCCACCGTATCTTTTTCACCGCCGATGACAAGGATATTTTGATCCTTCAAAGGGTAAGCTGCAAGGGGAAAGGTCCATTCGTCGCGGTGCGTTTCACTGTCCTTGACTAAAGCTTCGGGACTTTCGATATGAAGGACCGTGGCCGCCTCAGTGAGCATGGCAGCAAGGTTTTCTTTTCCGAGAAGGGTTTCCGCCCCTTTGTGGTCAAAGGGACAGTAGGCCATGATGCCGCGCAGCTCTGGATGACGCTTTGCCACATTGATGACCGTATTGCCCCCGTTGGAGTGGCCGAGGAGAAAGATCCGCGCCGGGTCAATCGCATAGCGTTCTGTGCCGCCAGCAGCAAGATAGGAAAGGACTGCTTCCGTATCTTCTATACAGTGAGAAAAAGAGTAGATTCCGCCGCTGCCCCAGGCCCCGCGGTGATAGAGCCGGATGACGGTGCAGCCCATGCGGCGCAGGCTTTGGCACAGGTCGTCGTTGTTATTGGTGCCGGGAATGCCGTGGCAGACAACAACAGCCGGATGGGGGGCGTCATAAAGGCCGCTGGGAAGGTATGCTTCGCCTAAAAGCCGGTCACCTGCCACATCAAGGATGAAGTCCTGCGTATCGGGTTGAGCTGCATTGCCGTAAGGCGGTTCCTGCAGGACATATTGGGCATTGATTTTCATTCTAAGGCCTCCTGATTTTGGTTCAAGTTTTGTTTATACCAGTCTTTGCCATGGAAAATACGGGTAATGAGCATGGAAACGACGGTGTCGCCGCAGGAATTGAGAAGCGTGCAGCCGGGATCAAAGAGTTCTACAATCATTAGCAGGATGGGAAAAGCTGCTTCGGGAAGGCTGAAAACGGAAATAATCATGGTTTCGCCGGCGGCACCGCCGCCTGGAACACTGCTTGTTGCAACAGAAGAGGTTACACCCACAAAAATAGCAAGAAGCAAAGCAAAGCCTTCGAGGGGAACCCCAAACATCGTCGTTGCCAGCACTTCGGCATAGACCATGGCGATGCAGGCCCCATCCATATGGCAGGTTGCGCCCATGGCAATGACAACACTTGAGATGTCACGCGGTACACCCAATTTATCACAGGCTTCCATCTGAAGCGGAATCGTTGCTGCTGACGAACGTGTCCCAAGGGCCGTCAGGGCCGGAGCGAGAATGACCTTAAAGAAATTCCTTACGCCCCAGGGACCTGCGGCAAGGAAGGCATAAAAACCAAGGAAAAGGAAAAAATAAAGGAAAACGACGGAATAAAAGACGAGCATGGCATTGCCATAGGTTTTTAGGAGCTCAATCCCATAAGTCCCGGTGAGATCCGCAAAGTAGGCACCAAGGCCAAGGGGCGCAAGCTTCATGAGATAGGCTACCATTTTATAGCAGACCTTGGTCATGGCGTTCATCCAATCGATGATGGGCTTTGCTTCTTCGCCAAGACGGGAAACGCAGATGCCAAAGAAAATGGTCATGATGATGAGTGGCAGGACGTGGTAGCGGGAAATGAGAAGGGGCAGGTCGCCGACCGTGAGGGTCCCGACGATCTGGTCACTGACGCTGATGGGCTTTGCTGCCGCTGCATTTTTGGCCACGGCCGTAAAATTTGTCGGAACACCTGTAAAATGGGTTACGGTAAGGATCAAGATGGCAGAAAGGATGGCTGTCGTTACGAAAATAAGAAGCGTCAGGCCAATCATCTTGCCGACCTTGCCCGTATCCTTCGTATTTGCAATGGAGCCCGCGATGGAAAAGAAAATGAGTGGAACGATGAGGCAGAAGAGGAGATTCAGGAAAATCTGCCCAATCGGTTTTAGAAAGGAGACTTTGTCCCCAAAAATAAGTCCCAGAATGGCCCCAATCACGCAGCCTGTAATCAGGATGAGCGGATCCCGGTAACTGCTGAGGTGTGCTGTTTTTGTTTTTGTGCTCATCATAACACTCTCCTTAAAAATAAGTAAGTCTATTATATTCCTACAGCTATAATAGGAAAAGACATAACGCGACTTTATACAGTAAATGAAGAAAATAAATAGAAACCATGAAAATGATTAATATCAATAAAGAGATTTCTGATAATAATGGAGTCATTCTTGGCTCAATGTAACTCATCCCGAATTGCAATAATAAGTTGAACACCCGGCGAACCTTTATGCAGTAAGTGCTGCAAGCATTTCTTCCCTAAAGCACTCCTCGGGTGTCTTATAGCCGAGTATTTTTCTTGGCAGGGTGTTGGCCCAGC
>UPXT01000027.1 GCA_900538365.1 uncultured Acidaminococcus sp.
GCAAAAATGGGGTGAGGAAAGAATATTTCCTCACCCCAACATTTATTATAGAACCTTTTTTTGCTGAGGACAAAGAAACTGTCCACTCTAAATAGACAAACAATTCTAACAACGGGGAGGGAATAATGACTATTAATTTGTAAATTTTGTATCATTTTTACGAGGATTTTATGGTTTTAAGGCTTATTTTTTTAGCTGAAGTATGATATTATAGTGTCCATAGATTTTAAACATATGATGAAGGGGTATCAAATGGAAGTCACTCAAATTACGCAAATCAGACGGAAAGTCCTGACCATGCTCTCAAAGATGGCCTATGATGGGAACCTGCCAGACCATGTCTATGACATCCTCCAGATCGTCCAAGAGGATTCGCCGCGTCTGCGCTGCTGCGTCCACAAGGAACGGGCCGTTTTGAAGGAGCGCATCAATGTAGCCTTAGGTCTTGATACGGACCTGAACATCATTGAAGCTGCTAAAAAGGCCGTTTCGGAACCGGTTGACCGAACGCAGCATGTCATTGCCGTCCTGCCGGAAGGCTGCTCGGCCTGCCCGGTCAATAAGTACATGATTACTGATGTCTGCCGCCAGTGCCTGACCCATCGCTGCATGAACGGCTGCCCGAAAAAGGCCATTTCCGTATACCAGGGCCGTGCCCATATTGATTATGATGTATGTGTCGAATGCGGCAACTGCAAACGGGCCTGCCCCTATGGCGCTGTCGTTGAAATCTCCCGTCCCTGTGAAAACGCCTGTAAGGTCCACGCCCTTCATATGGGGGCTGACAAAAAGGCGGAAATCGATAAAAATGTCTGTGTGGAATGCGGTGCCTGCCGTGGGGCTTGCCCCTTCGGCGCCATCGAAGAACGGAGCCACATTGTACAGCTTATCCAGGACCTCAAGGCTGAAAACCGCAGCGTTTACGCACTTTTGGCGCCCTCCTTTGTCGGTCAGTTCGGACTCAAGGTCTCTCCTGGTCAGATCAAAAAAGCCTGCCGCATGCTGGGCTTTACGCAAGTCAAGGAAGTTGCCGTTGGGGCAGATATGACGGTCATTTCAGAAGCTGAGGAATACGTGGAAAAAGTGGAGCATGGCGACCAGAAACTTTTGACAAGTTCCTGCTGCCCCGCTTTCGTTGCAACGGTCAAGCGTCATGCCCCAGCCCTTGCTGACTGCATCTCCGATACGGTTTCACCGATGGTGGCCCGCAGCAAGGCTGTAAAGCACAATGATCCCGGCGCCATTACGGTCTTTGTTGGTCCCTGCATTGCAAAGAAAGTCGAAGCTCGCGAGCATCCGGATGAAATCGATTATTCCCTGACTTTTGAGGAACTAAAGTGCATGATGGACAGCCAGGGAATCAACCCGGCTGAACTGGAAGCCGAGGACTTCCAGCCTGACTCTTCCGCTGATGGCTGCAGCTTCCCTCAGGAAGCCGGTGTCAGCAAGGCCGTGAACGACTATACGGAAAAATTCCATGACATTACGGTAAACAGTCTCTACTGCAATGGCCTGGAAGAGTGCCTCAAGGCACTCAAGGATTACCAGGATGGCAAGCTTGACATCAAGTATCTGGAAGGCATGGCCTGTGTCAAGGGCTGCCTCAATGGTCCAGGGTCACTCACGGAACCGGGGCTTACGCGGGTTCTCCTTAAACGCTTTGCTGACACAACGAAGGTCAAATGTGCCGGCGACAATGATTTTGCCCAGAACGAAGTCAAGCATGTCGACATGGAACGCGTCTATTTGCGCAAATAAGCGCTTTGTGATAGAATAGGCGGGTAGTACACAGTTTTGTTGGGAGGAATTCAGTATGTCCGGACACTCCAAGTGGGCCAATATAAAGTTCAAAAAAGGAAAGGCCGATGCCCTGCGCGGCAAGATCAACACGAAAATCGGCCGTGAAATCACCATTGCTGTCAAGATGGGCGGCTCCGATCCAACAGGCAATATGCGGTTGAAGCTTGCCCTTTCCAAGGCCAAAGCCAATAACATCCCAAAAGAAAACATCAAACGCGCCATTGCCAAAGGCGAAGGGACGACGGAAGGCTCGAACTACGAAGAAATTACCTATGAAGGGTACGGACCTGCCGGCGTTGCCATCATGATCAGCGCCTTGACGGATAACCGCAATCGTACGGCCGCCGATGTGCGCCACGTCTTTTCCAAGGGCGGCAACATGGGTGAATCTGGCTGTGTAAGCTGGATGTTCAAGAACAAAGGCCTTTTCACCATCGAAAAGGAAGGCGCTCCGGCTGAGGACGAAGTGATGGAAGTCGCGCTCGAAGCGGGTGCCGAGGACATGGAAACCAACGATGATACCTATGTCATTACGACCGCTCCGGAAGATTATGATGCTGTGGAACAAGCCCTTTTAGACCACAATATCAATGTTGCCATGAGCGAACTGTCCTTGATCCCTGACAATACCATTGCCGTTACCGGTGAGGATGCAGAAAAAGTACAGAAAATGATCGACAGCTTTGATGAACTCGATGACGTGCAGGATGTGTACACCAACGCAGACCTGCCTGATGAGGAATAAGCTTGGATTTGGGCCGGCCGTCTGGGACTACCAGGGCCGGCTTGTTTGTTATATAAGGAAATGGATTGTGACCAAGGAGGCCCCATGTTAGCACTCGGAATTGACCCAGGGACCGCAATCTGCGGTTACGGTCTGGTAAAATTGGAGAAAAGCCGGCTCATTCCCATTCATTACGGGTCCATCATGACCGATAAGGACATGCTGCCGGAAAAACGGCTCCAGATCATCTATGAAGCATTGACTGGCCTCATCAAGGAGTATAAGCCGGATTTTATGAGCGTGGAAAAGCTCTTTTTTAACCGTAATGTCACAACGGCCATTGCAGTTGGACAGGCCCGCGGCGTCATCGTCTTATCGGCGGCCATGGCCGATCTGCCGGTCTATGAATATACACCGATCCAGATCAAACAGGCCATCACGGGTACGGGCCGGGCCGACAAGAAGCAGGTGACTTATATGGTCATGAAACTGCTCCGCTTAAAGGAAGAGCCAAAACCGGATGATACGGCAGATGCTCTTGCGATTGCCATTACAGGCCTCAATTATGTCCGCGAAAAAGATCTTATGGAGAAACTCAAATGATTGGATTTATCAAAGGACGCGTCGATACAATTGGAAGCAATTTTGCATTCGTTGAAACCCAAGGTGTCGGCTACCGCGTCTACATGAACACATCGGATTTGGGACGCTTGGTTCTTGATGATAAAGTTAAGGTCTATACGTACCTTGCTGTCCGGGAAGATGCCCTGACCCTTTACGGCTTCCTTTCCCAGGAGGCATATGGTCTTTTTACAAAACTCATTACGGTAAGCGGCATTGGCCCGAAGGTGGCACAAGGCATCCTTTCCGCGTCAAAAGTGGACGATTTCCTGCTTGCCATCAAGAACCGGGACGTGAAATTCCTGACCAAGCTTCCGGGCATTGGTAAAAAGACGGCAGAACGTATGCTCTTGGAGCTAAAGGACCTGACGGGACCAGAAGGCCCGCTGCCTGAATCAGAGGGAGGATTCCTCGCTCCGGAAGGCCCTGTTTCTGCCTTGACGGAAACCATGGAGGCCCTTGCTTCCTTAGGATATACCCAAAATGAAATCTCAGGCGTCATGAACCGCATCAAGGTGACTGCGGACATGTCGGCGGAGGACCTGCTCAAAAAGGCCCTCCAGGTCATGGCAAGGAGGGGATAAGCCGTGGAAGAAGATCAGCGCATCATTGCTGGCGGTGAGCAGGTCCAGGATGGCTGGCAGTACAGTCTCCGGCCCCGCAGGCTACAGGAATACATTGGCCAGGAAAAGGTCAAAGAAAATATGACCGTCTTCATTCAGGCCGCCCTCAAACGCCGGGAAGCCTTGGATCATGTCCTGCTTTATGGACCGCCTGGCCTTGGCAAGACGACCCTTGCCAATATCATCGCAAACGAACTGGGCGTCAATATCCGGATTACCAGCGGACCTGCCTTGGAACGGCAGGGGGATTTGGCCGCCATTTTGACCAATCTGGATGAAAGCGAAGTGCTCTTTATCGATGAAATCCACCGCCTGCCCAAGACCGTGGAAGAAATCCTTTATTCGGCCATGGAAGACTATGCCCTTGATATCATCATCGGCAAGGGGCCTGCTGCCCGCAGTGTACGCCTTGACCTCCCGCGCTTTACCCTCATTGGGGCAACAACGCGCATGGGAAGCGTGGCGGCCCCGCTGCGGGACCGCTTTGGTGTCATTTGCCATTTGGAATTTTACACGGCTGAGGAACTCCAGATCATTGTGGAGCGGGCAGCGGAAATCCTGAACGTCAAGATTGACCATGAAGGAGCCTATGAAATTGGACGGCGCAGCAGAGGCACGCCCCGTGTGGCCAACCGGCTCCTGAAACGGGTTCGGGATTTTGCCGAAGTGGCTGGGGCGGACACGATTACTAAGGAAATCTGCAGGAAGACCATGGAGCGCCTTGAAATCGACGACTTGGGTCTTGATCGCAGTGACCGGCGCCTGCTCACAAAGCTCGTCAAGGATTTCGGCGGCCGTCCTGTCGGCGTCGATACCCTGGCAGCTTCTTTAAATGAGGAATCAGAGACCTTGGAAGATGTCTACGAGCCTTACCTCATGCAGCTGGGCATGCTTCAGCGGACCCCAAAAGGCCGCCAGGCAACACCGGCGGCATATCGTTATCTTGGAATTGCCTATCCGGAAGGAAGATGACCATGAATATCCTGCTTCATGCCTGCTGCGGTCCCTGTTCCTGCTATCCGACAAAGGAACTGACGGCTGAAGGGCATACCTTTACGATTTATTACTTCAATCCCAATATCCACCCTTACAAGGAATTCAAGCGGCGCCTCAATACGCTCCGTGAATTTTGTGAGGCCCGTCATTATCCCCTTGTGGCGGATAAGAGCTATCCTTTGGAAGATACGCTTCGGGGTATGCTCAGCGAACCGACCGTGCGCTGTGCTTACTGCTATCGCGTGCGTCTTGAGATGGCTGCCCGCTACGCCAAGGAACATGGTTTTGATGCGTTTTCCACGACCCTTCTTGTAAGTCCTTATCAAAAGCATGACCTCATCCGCAGGACTGCCGAAGAGGCGGCCGCGCGCTTTGGGATTCCCTTCTATTATGAAGATTTCCGTGAGGGCTATGAAGAAGGCGTAGCAATCAGTCTCGACCTTGACCTTTACCGTCAGCCCTATTGTGGCTGCATCTTTAGTGAACGGGATCGCTATGAAATCCGCAAAAGGAAGAAGAATATTCCTGAAATTATGGCAAAGGACGCGGCGCGATGAAGATGAAAAAGATCCTGACAGCTTTTTTCCTCGCCTTTTTACTGCTTTTTTCCCTAAGCGCTTCGGCTTCCTCCCTAGGGCCCAAAATCCGGGTCGGCCTGGTTGTGGACCAGTATTCGGCTGAACTGAGTTCTGCCGGGAAAATAACGGTCATTGATGGGCGGGGAAAGAAAGTGACCCTATCACCAGGGCGGCATTTCATCTCCATGAAGGGCGGACGCTTTTATGCCGATAAGAAAAAACTCTCTGGCAGCTGCCTTTCTTTTGTGGCCCAAAATGCCAGCCAGCCCGTCCTTGTGAACCGGAAGAAATACCGCGGAGCCCTGACTGCGGTCATGACCCGCGAAAAAAAGCGCCTTACCGTTGTCAACACGCTTCCCGTGGAGGAATATCTTTATGGGGTGGTAGCTAGGGAAGTGATTCCTTTGTGGCCTGATGAAGCCATCAAGGCCCAGGCCGTGGCTGCCCGCAGCTTTGCCCTCTACCACTTGGATCATCCCCAGTATGAAGGCTTTGATATCAAGGCAACGGATCAAGGCCAGGTCTATGGAGGAATCGAAGCTGAGCATCCCAATACGACAAAACTTGTCAAGGCAACGCGCGGCGTGGCAGCTGTTTACGACGGAGAGCCCATCCAAGCCTTTTTCCACAGCACGAGCGGCGGTTATACAGAAGCGGCTGCAAACGTCTGGGGAAAGGATATCCCTTATCTTCAGGCCGTCAAGGATGATGACAAGGATTCCCCTAACTACAGCTGGACCAAGAGCTTTACGCAAGCCCAGCTCGAACGGACGTTGAAACAGGGCGGCTATGACATTGGCAAGCTGCAGGGCATCCGTCTCCTGCCGCTGGGAAAAGCGCCCATGAAGTGGTCCAGTGACCGCGGCACCAGCGGCCGGGTCAAACGGATGACCTTTAAGGGCAGCCGCCGTGACGTAACACTCACAGGCAGTCAGGTGCGGTCTTTATTGGGCCTTAACAGCACTCTTTTTGAGGTCATCATCGGTACGGATGAACCTGACTCCATCGATGTGTCCATCAAGAATGCTTACGGCTATGAGGTGGGCCGCAAGAAAATTCCCATCGACAAGAAGACCCGCCAAGGTACGGGAACAAAGGTTGGGGACCTGCGCTTATTTGCCGGGGTCAAAGATGAAAAGGTCTTTTTCGTCGGCGGCGGTTGGGGCCACGGTGTTGGACTCAGCCAGTGGGGTGCCCGCGGTATGGCCCTTGAAAAGAGTGCCCGTCGGAAAAAGGATTATTATAAGACCATCCTCCGGCACTATTATCGGGGCATTTCCCTTGAGGTACGTTACTGAACCTTACGGCCATTGATGAACCAACGATAAAAAACGTCTTCTTTTTGCCTATCAGTTTTGACCGTCCAGCCTATTCCTGATACAATGGAGGCTGGACGGAACTATTTTTTGCCTGGTTGATGAATCAAAAAAAGGGGGGAAGGCCCGAGGCCGCCCCATGAAGGAGTTAATATGGAAGTCACTGATTTTGATTATGATCTCCCCAAGGAGCTCATTGCGCAAACACCGATTGAACCAAGGGATGCTTCGCGTCTGCTTGTCATGGATAAAAAGACTGGCGCGTTGGAACACCGTCATTTCTATAACCTTCCTGAATACCTAAAACCGGGTGATGTCCTTGTCTTCAACGACACCCGCGTCATGCCGGCGCGTCTACACGGGACAAAGACGACAGGTGCCCATGTTGAAGTCTTTTTGCTTACCCGGAAAAATAATACGGATTGGGAAGTCCTCGTGAAACCGGGGAAAAAACTCCAGGAAGGGGCGGAAATCATCTTCAGTAAGGAACTTTCCTGCACCATCCTTGAAAAAACGGATTTTGGGGGCCGTGTTGCCCGTTTCCGCTTTGACGGTGTTTTTGAGGAAATCCTGGACCGCTTGGGAGAAACGCCGCTGCCGCCTTATATCCATGAAAAACTCAAGGATAAGGAACGCTACCAGACCGTTTATAACCGGGAGCTGGGAAGTGCTGCGGCGCCGACGGCGGGCCTTCACTTTACAAAGGAACTCATGCAGAAAATCAAGGAAATGGGTGTTGAAGAAGTCTTTGTGACCTTGAATGTTGGCCTTGGGACGTTCCGCCCTGTCAGTGAAGAGCGCATTGAGGACCATGAAATGCATAGTGAGTTCTATACGGTTTCCCCCGAGGCGGCATCTGCCTTGAACCGGGCCAAAAAAGAGGGCCGGCGCATCATTGCAGTCGGCACGACGAGTGTCCGCACCTTGGAATCGGCGGGAGCAAGCGGCACCATGGTGCCTGGCGGCAACTGGACCAAGATCTTTATCTATCCGGGCTTCAAGTTCCACTTTGTCGATGCCCTTGTCACCAATTTCCACCTTCCTCAGAGCACGCTCATCATGCTGGTTTCGGCCCTTTCGAGTCGGGAGAACATCCTTCATGCCTATGGGGAAGCCGTGAAGGAAAAATATCGTTTCTTCAGTTTTGGCGACGCCATGTTCATCAAAGATTGATAAAGGAGTCTTTATGCACGCTGTATACTTCGAACTCATCAAGGAAGATCCCCGGAGCGGTGCCCGGTTGGGCAAGCTCCATACGCCTCACGGTACCTTTGATACACCGATGTTCATGCCCGTTGGGACCCAGGCAACGGTCAAGACACTTACGCCGGAAGAACTTTACGACATGAAAAGTCAAGTCATCCTGTCCAATACCTATCACCTGTTCCTAAGGCCTGGGACGGAACTCATTCGTAAGGCCGGCGGCATTCACCGCTTCATGAACTATAAACGAGGCATGCTGACGGACAGCGGCGGCTTCCAAGTCTTTAGCCTAGGTGCCATCCGGAAGATTACGGAAGAAGGGGTTACCTTCCGTTCCCATATTGATGGGTCCAAACAGTTCCTCAGTCCGGAAGTGGCCATGAAGGCCCAGGAAGACATCGGGGCCGACATCATCATGGCCTTTGATGAATGTATTCCTTATCCAGCCGATTTTGATTATGCCAAAAAGTCGACGGAACGGACAACACGCTGGGCAAAGCGCTGCCTTGCCGCAAAGACGCGGGATGACCAAGGCCTGTTTGGAATCGTCCAAGGCGGTATGTATCCGGAACTGCGCAAGTACAGTGCCGAGGCCCTGTCGGAACTTGACTTTGCCGGCATGGCCATTGGCGGCCTCAGTGTCGGCGAGCCCCACGATCTGATGTATGATATTTTGGGCAGGACGACACAGTATCTGCCTAAAAACAAGGCCCGTTATCTCATGGGCGTTGGCACGCCGGACTGCCTTGTGGAAGGTGTGAACCTGGGTGTGGATATGTTTGACTGCGTCTATCCGACGCGGGTCGCGCGCAACGGAACAGCCATGGTCCGGTCAGGGCGGCTCGTCCTCAAGAACCTCGAATTCCGGGAAGACTTCCGGCCCATTGAAGAAGGCTGTGACTGCTATACTTGCCGTCATTTCTCAAGAGCCTACATCCGGCACCTTTTTAAATCAGAAGAACTTCTTGCCATGCGCCTTTTATCTATACATAACCTGCGTTTTCTGTTAAAATTTGCAGAGGACATGCGCAGTGCCATTGCTAATGATACGTTCCCTGAATTTAGGGCGGCGTTCTTAGACCAATACCAAAGAACCAGTAGGAGGTAAGTAAAAGATGGAGAACATTGTACAAATGGCTTGGCCTTTTATCCTTATGGGTGTGATTTTCTATTTCATGATTTACCGCCCGCAGAAGCGGGATCAGAAAAAGCGCGCCAATATGCTTGATTCCCTGAAAGTGGGCACGCGGATTGTCACCATTGGCGGCATTTTCGGCGAAATTGCCAAAATCAAGGATGACCGTATCCGCATCAAGGTTGCAGAAGATGTTGAAATCTGGATTCGCCGGGCTGCTGTTGGAACCGTTATCACGACGGAACTGCAGAAAGCTGCAAAAGAAGATAAAGCAGAAGCAAAAGCAGCAGAAAAAGTAGAAGAGACCAAAGCCGAAGCTGCTGAAGAGGCGAAGGAAACGGCTTCTTCCGAGGCTTCCAAATAAGATGGATAAGCGCACAGTCCGTAAGGAAGCTGAAGAAAGACGCGCCAAGCTCAATCAGCGTGAACTGAATAAATTCAATAAGGAAATCAACAGCCACATTTCTGTGAGCCGCTTATTTCTTGAAGGAAAGGTGATCATGGGGTATCTTGCCATGCCGGGCAAGGAAGTTTCCGTCGATCAGGCCATGCAGACGGCGCTTAATATGGGAAAAACGGTCTGCGTTCCTCAGATTTTGGACCTTGATGGCCATATGCAGGCTGTCCGGCTTGTGACTTTAAAAAAACTGGCAAAGGATATGTATGGCATCCGTACTCCGCAGGAACCGGTCGAGGTCATCCGTCCTGAGAATATCGACCTTATCCTTGTTCCCGGTGCGGCCTTTACGGAACACGGTGACCGCTTGGGAAAGGGCAAGGGATTCTATGATCGTTTTCTGCCCCGCTGCACAAAAGGGGTTACTATGGGAGTGGCCAATGAGGTCCAAGTCCTTCCGGAACTGCCGACCCAGGCCCATGACTTCAAGATCCGCTATCTTGTGACGGAAAAAGCACTCAGGGTGTGTAAATAAGCCTCATAACAGGGGAGGGACCGCGCTCAACCGGAGCCATGAAAAGGCCTTGTGCCTTTTTATGGGTCCCTTGTCTTTTTTCTTGGATGCCAGGCATCCACAAAATTTTGCAATCCATCAAGGAGGAACTTTATCTTGCAGCAGAAAAATCGGATCAAGCTGATTGTGTCAGTGTTGGCCATTATCATCTGCTTTGCGCTCCTGGTTAAGCCTTTGGCGCTTTCCGTCAAACAGGGCCTTGACCTTCAGGGAGGGACTCATGTCGTCCTTCAAGCCGAGGATACACCAGAAGCTAAAGTTGATGATGATGCCATGAACCGTTCCATCAGCATCATTGAGCGCCGTGTCAACGAACTCGGCCTCACAGAGCCGGTCATCCAGCGTCAGGGCCGTGACCGGATCATTGTTGAGCTCCCGGGCGTCAAGGACCCGGAACAGGCCATTGCCATGCTTGGCAAAACGGCCATGCTTGAATTCAAGGACATGGAAGGCCATACGGTCCTCACTGGTAAGGACCTAAAGGATTCCAAAGCAAGTGCCGATCAGTCAGGCCGTCCTGTTGTTACCCTTCAGTTCAATGAAGAAGGGGCCAAGAAGTTTGCTGAACTGACGGCAAAGAATGTAGGCAACCAGATTGCCATCCTGTTGGATGGCAAGGTCCTGACAGCGCCTCGTGTCAGTGAACCGATTACGGGCGGCAATGCCCAGATTACAGGTTCCCAAAATGCCCAGGAAGCTGAACATCTGGCTATTTTGCTCCGCAGTGGGTCCCTTCCCATCAAGCTCGAAGTGGTGGAAAACCGCACCGTCGGTCCGACTTTGGGTCAGGATTCCAAGGATAAGAGCGTCAAGGCCTTTGCCATTGGGGTGGCCGGCGTCTTTATCTTCATGCTGCTCTTCTATCGCCTGTCCGGATTCATTGCTGACGTTGTGCTGCTTCTTTATACGCTCCTCGTCCTTGCCGTCATGAAAGGCCTCAATGCCACACTGACCCTGCCGGGGATTGCGGGCATCATCCTTTCCATTGGGATGGCGGTTGATGCCAACGTCCTTATCTTTGAGCGCTTCAAGGAAGAAGTGAAAGCGGGCAAGACCCTGCGTGCAGCTGTAAATGCCGGATTTTCCCGTGCTTTTGTGACCATTATGGACTCCAATGTGACGACCATCATGGCCGCTGCCGTGCTGTTTTATCTCGGCACAGGCCCCATCCGTGGGTTTGCCGTGACGTTGGCCCTAGGTGTCCTCATCAGTATGTTTACGGCCATTACGGTTACGAAGTTCATCCTGAATGCCTTGGTTGGCAGCCAGTTTACGAAGAATCCCTTCTTCTATGGGGCCAGCCTTCCGAAAAAAGATAAGGAGGTGGAAAAATGAAGCACTTTTCCATTGTGAAAAAAGCGAAGGTCTTCTTTTCCATTTCCCTGATCTTCCTTTTGGTGGGCGTTGTGTCCATGCTTACAAGGGGCTTCAATCTCGGGATTGATTTCACGGGCGGCAGCATCATTGATGTGAAGTTCGAAAACCCCGTGACCGTAAGTGAGGTCCGTAATGTCCTTTCCGACCATAAGCTGGGCAGCAGTATCATTCAGCTGGGCAGTATGGATGGGCAGCATACCGAAGAAAGTCAGTCCGTCCTTATCCGTACGGGCATCATCAGTGATGACCAGCGCGTTGAGACCATGACGGACATGACCAATCGACTGGGGCCCAATGAGGTCCTGCGTGTGGAAAACGTCGGGGCCACGGTAGGTCAAGACCTTGTAAAATCAGCTATGGGCGCCGTTGCTCTCAGCTGGGTGCTCATGATCATCTACATTACGATCCGCTTTGAGCATAACTTTGCCTTTGCCGCCATTATCGCCCTCATCATCGACGTTATGGTCACGCTCAGTTGGTTCTCCCTTCTGCAGCTTGAAATGGATTCGTCCTTTGTAGCCGCGCTCCTTACGGTGGTGGGTTACTCCATCAACGGAACGATTGTCATTTTTGATCGGATCCGGGAAAACCTCCATACCCATCGCCGCAGTGAGAGCTTGGGGGATATGGTGGATAATTCCATCTGGCAGACGATGAACCGTTCCATCTATACGTCGGCAACGACCCTTTTTGCCGTCATTGCAATCTTCCTGTTTGGCGGAGAGACGATTCGCAACTTTTCGTTTGCCATGCTTGTTGGCTTTACCAGCGGGTTCTATACATCGACCTTCCTGGCTGGTCCCTTGTGGATCAAACTGCGCAGCCGCGGCAGCCACAAATAACTGGATCGCAGAGCAGGGGGCTGTTTCCTATGGGGGACGGTCCTCTGTTTTATTTTGGAAAGGCGCCTTCAAAAAAGGAGGAGGCCCTTTGTCCTACAGGATATCCAGCAGGCCATGCAAAAATTTAAAAAAAAAGAAAAAAAGTGCTTGCATAAAATGAACTCATGCTGTATTATATACGAGTAGTCACTTTTCAGTGACTGACGTGGTCCGCTAGCTCAGCTGGTAGAGCACCTGACTCTTAATCAGGGTGTCCAGAGTTCGATCCTCTGGCGGATCACCATTTTTTTTGGCCGGATGGTCAAGCGGTTAAGACACCGCCCTTTCACGGCGGTATCGGGGGTTCGATTCCCCCTCCGGTCACCATTTTTTTTTGGGCGCTTAGCTCAGCTGGGAGAGCGTCTGCCTTACAAGCAGAATGTCAGCAGTTCGATCCTGTTAGCGCCCACCAACTCCCGAGAATAAGACCTTCGGATACTTCCGGAGGTCTTTTTTTGCTGTCCAAAAAAGGAATTTCCTGTAAGTTGTAGAATATATAGGTAAACGCCTCTGATAAAAGGAGGGATTCCTTATGTTTATGACGTTTCTTCTAATAGGCGTCGTCCTGCTCATGGTGGAAGCTGCAATTCCCGGGTTTGGGATTTTTGGCGTAACCGGTCTTTTCTCTCTTTTGGCCGCTCTCTTTATCTATCTTGGCGGTGGGGGACAGGCCCTTTTCATTGTCGGTGCCCTGCTTTTTTTGACCCTTGTCCTAGCGTACTGGTTCTTCCGCAAAGGCCCTCACAGCCGCATTGGCCGGCGCATCACCTTGGGATTGCGCTTTACGGCTGATAAGGGCTATGAAGCCACAGAGCGCCTGACCCAGATGGTGGGACAGACGGGAACGGCTGCAACGCCCCTGCGCCCATCCGGACGCGTCGAAATCCACGGGGAGCCTTATGACGCCATGACCCGTGGGGAATTCTATGAGGCCGGCACACCGGTCAAAGTCATTGCCGTCAGTTCACGGCAGCTCGTTGTTGAAAAGGAGGTCCTATGATTGCTTTATTGAGCAGTTCCTTCGTTGTTCTGATCCTTTTTGTCCTCATTGTCCTCTTCCTGCACTTTGTGCCCCTTGGTCTTTGGGTATCCGCTCTTGCCGCCGGGGTCAATGTGGGGATTTTTACCCTCGTCGGGATGCGGCTGCGCCGCGTTGTGCCCTCTAAGATTGTCCTGCCTCTGGTGAAGGCCAATAAAGCCGGCCTTGATGTCAATGTGGATCAACTTGAAGCCCACTATCTTGCCGGTGGGGACGTGGACCGCGTTGTTGATGCACTCATTGCGGCGGAACGGGCGGCCATCCCCCTTACCTTTGAACGGGCCGCCGCCATTGACCTAGCTGGGCGTGACGTCCTGGAAGCTGTACAGATGAGCGTCAATCCGAAAGTCATTGAAACCCCGCTGATTTCAGCTGTGGCCAAAAATGGCATTGAACTTAAGGTTCGCGCCCGTGTTACGGTTCGTGCCAATATTGACCGCCTTGTTGGCGGTGCTGGGGAATCGACCATCATTGCCCGTGTCGGCGAAGGCATTGTCACCACGGTGGGGTCCTCGGAAGAGCATACGGATGTCCTTGAAAATCCCGATCATATTTCCCGCACGGTCCTGAGCAAGGGACTTGATGCTGGTTCCGCTTTTGAAATCCTTTCCATCGATATTGCCGATGTTGATGTGGGACGTAATATTGGTGCCCAGCTCATGACGGACCAGGCCGAAGCCGATAAGAACATTGCTCAGGCAAAAGCAGAAGAACGGCGGGCCATGGCTGTGGCCAAGGAACAGGAAATGCGTGCCTATACGCAGGAAATGAAGGCTAAGGTCGTCGAAGCCCAGGCGGAAGTTCCGGCTGCCCTGGCGGCCGCCCTGCGTGAAGGCCACTTGGGCGTCATGGACTATTACCGCATGAAGAACATCAATGCCGATACGGCCATGCGGGAACAGATTGCGGGCGGTGAGCCCCTGCAGGGAGTGGATCATCCAAGTGATGAGTAAGGAGGCCGCCCCATGGATCATTTCATTTTTTTTCTTGTCCTTGCCTTTATCTTTTATTCCCATGTGCAGCGCAGGCAGAGAAAAAATAGGCCTGCCCTCAAGGGAAAACTGCCCCTGCGGATAAGGCCAAATAAGCAGCCCCAAGAGGCACCCGCACTTTGTGATGGCGCGGCGGCAGTCCTTACAGAAAGTAAGGAACGCAGTCCCCTCAAAGAAAGCCTCGAGGAGCTAAGACCCAGCGTTCAGGAAGTCTCGAACCAGGAGGAAATGAAGGAAGCCCAAAAAGCCATCCAAACAGCGCATAGGCGCCGCAGCCGGCAGCAGAAACTGCGGGAAGGCATCTTGTGGAGTGCTATTTTAGAGAAAAAATGGTAGAATAGATAGACCCTTTGCTTTTGCTGACGGGACTGCGGCGCTGCTGCAGCCCCGTTTTCACTGTCACTTTGATGGGGAGCTGCCCCTTTTTTGAAAGGAAAGTATCTATGAAAGACGTGATCTTATTTGACCTTGACGGAACCCTCACAAAATCGGAAGAGGGGATCATCCGCTGCGTCCAGTATGCGCTCAAGGAACTGGGCAGGCCTGTGCCCGCGAAAAAGGACCTTTTTTATTTCATTGGGCCGCCCCTTGTCGATTCTTTCCTGACCCTTCCTGGCTTTACAGAAGCCATGGCCCTTGAGGCAACGGCCCTGTACCGGAAACGCTACACCACGATCGGCATCTTTGAAAATGAGCTGTACCCCGGCATTAAGGACCTGCTGGAAGCGCTTAATGGAGCAGGGTTCCTGCTTGCTACGGCGTCGGCCAAACCGGAGGAATTTGTACGGCGTATTACCGATTATTTTGACCTGACTCCCTATTTTCGGGAAATCGGCGGGGCTTCCTTCGATGCGTCCCGACGGACCAAAAGCGCGGTCATCGAAGAGGTATTGAACCGGCTTAGTTTGAAAACGGCAAAGGAACGCGTCCTCATGGTGGGGGATACAGCTTATGATGTTGAAGGCGCCCGCAAGATGGGCATCGACTGCGTGGGCGTAACCTACGGTTATGGAAAAGAAAAGGATCTTGCAGCGGCTCATCCGCTCGGCCTTGCTGCCACGGTAGAGGCCCTCAAGGAAGCTCTTTTGACCCATACCTTTGGCTGATGACGGAAGGCTTCTGATTTGACCTTGCTTCCCACTTTTTCTATAATAAGGGGAATCATCATCCCAAAAGGAAGTGGCACTTTGGAAAATCTTGAAATCCCATCAGGGCTTCTTGCCCTGATTCTTGTTCTATTTATCTTTTTCTCGGCGTTTTTTTCAGCGGCGGAAACCGCACTGACCGGAAGCAACAAACTGCGGCTCAAGAATATTGCCCGAACAGGTGATAAACGGGCGGGCATCGTGATGAAACTCCTTGACAGTTTTGATCGGACACTTACGACCATCCTGATTGGCAATAATGTCGTCAATATTGCTGCGGCTTCCTTGGCGGCTGCCGTCTCGACCGCTTATATGGGGGCTTCTGGACTTGCCCTGGCTACGGTGCTGACGACGGTTATCATCCTTATCTTTGGGGAGATTATCCCTAAAGACCTTGCCAAGGATCAACCCGAAAAATATGCCATGAAATCGGCGCGGCTCCTTTCTATCCTCGTCCTTGTGTTTATTCCCTTTACCTTTTTGTTCCGCATCGTCAAAAAGGCCATGGGACGCTTTGCTTCCAAGATGCCTCCTCGTTCTGCTACGGAAGAGGAACTCATGCTCATGGTTGATGAAGTGGAGACAGGGGGCTTCATCAAAAAAGCGGACAGCCTGCGCATCAAGTCAGCTATCGAATTCACTGATATCCGTGTCCGGGAGATCATGACGCCCCGTGTCGATATTGAAGCCATCGATATTTCTGAAGGAAACAAAGCGGCCCTTGCCACTTTTTCAACAAAGGGCTTTTCCCGTCTGCCTGTCTTCAAGGACGACTACAGTGAAATCATTGGGGCCGTTCATGCCCGTGATTTTTACGCGTCCTATCTCAAGGATCCCGACTTTGACCTCAAGACCATCCTGAAGCCCGTGGTTTTTGTCCATACGTCGACAAAAATAGGGCTCGTCATCGAAAACCTGCAGAAGGCCAAAGTGGAAATGGCCATTGTTGTCGATAGCTATGGGACCATTGATGGCCTTGTGACAACCGAGGACATTGTTGAAGAATTGGTCGGTGAGATTTGGGACGAACATGACCGCATGACTTCATCTTTCCGCAAGATTGCCCAACATACGTATCTTGTTAACTGCGATTCCAACGGACAAAACGCGAATCTCTTTGATCTTTTCCGCTATCTGGACCTTGATAATGCTGTCTATGGCCTGGAAAATAATTCCATCAGCGGCTGGGTCATTGAGCGGCTGGGCGAAATCCCCGAAAAAGGAGCCTCTTTTGACGAAAAAAATCTCCATGTAACAGTGACAAAGACGGATGCCCATCGCGTGAAGGAAATTGTGGTTGAAGTGCGGCCCTTAAAAGATGAAGAAGATGGATGACCTATACCCGTTCCAACCGATATGTGGTTCTTGCTTCTTCTTTGTAAAAAGGCTTTTTCAAGACCTTCCGTACGCTTTGGGCGGAGGGTCTTTTTCTTGCGCAAAAAAAGCCCAGGGTCATTTTCCTGACGCCAGGAGTGAGGGTTTTTCCTTGAAGGAGACATAGCGCTGCTAAAATATTTTTCCCGTTTCAGGAGGGACATTGTGTTATAATAGAATGGCTATGGTATCTTCAAAACTTGTATTTTCACGCCGGAGGACCCTTGCCCTTGAAATCGACCGGGAAGGCCAGCTCATCGTGCGGGCCCCTTACGGGACGCCAAAATCATATATTGATCGTTTTATCGCGGAAAAAAAGGAATGGATTGAATCACACGCTGCAAGGATGCGCTGCCGCCGCGCCCGCTACAGAGCCCTTAGCCTGAGGGAAGGGGAGACACTTCCTATCTTGGGAAGGCAGGTGACGCTTCGCATGACGGAAGAAAAAGACTTTTCTATGAGGGAAATGAGCGGGGAACTCTTTTTTCCTGTGAACGCAGCCAAGGCGGACCTGCAGCGCTATTTGTGTGCGCTCTTGATGGAGGTTTTACAGCGCCTTGTCAGCCGTTATGCCGCCCTCATGCAGCTTCCTGCACCGCCTTTTTCTTTATCCAAGGCACGGACGCGGTGGGGCTCATGCAGCAGCCGGGGACATCTGCGCTTTAATTGGCATCTTATTTTCTGCACGCCGTCAGCCGTGGAGTATGTGGTTGTCCATGAATTGTGCCATCTTTTTTCTATGCATCATGACCGCGTTTTTTGGTCTTACGTAGAAAGCTGGCTTCCTGATCGAAAAGTGCGGGAAGGATGGCTCAAACAAAACCAGGGGGTTATGGAAATCTTATGAGTATCAACAAACGGATTCTTTTGTGTCTTTTGCTCCTGCTTCTTGTGGGTGGGTTGTCCTTTCATCTCATTCATCAGAGCCCAAAATACATTGCCCAGCAAAAGGAAATTGAAAAACAGGAATCCCAGCTCGTCCATGATAAGGATACAAAGCTGCCTTATACTTTCCTTAATAATGTGATTGCCCAGTCGGGAGCAACAAGTTCTGTCTATTATAAATCCCTTGATACGGGAGAGGTCTTTTACAACTTTTCGGGAAAGATGCCAGCTGGAGGACTCATTCGGCCTTACGTTGCAGCGGCTCTCCTAGATGCGGTAAAAGCAGGTGACCTGTCCCTTGATGATCCGGTCATCGTGGAAGCCAAGTCGCTTCGCGAAAAGAGTCCAGCCCTTTCCAAAATCAAGCCGGGAAGCAAGATTTCCGTCCGCATCCTTTTGGAAGACATGATGCTCGATCAGGATGAAACCGCCCTTTATGAACTCGTGCGCCTTATCGGATGGGATGAGATCAATGCATACCTTCTTGATAAAGGTTATGCAGATACCATTTTGGGGAGCCCAGATCTTGTAAAAACGGAAGAAACGGCTGAGGATAAGAAAAAGAATGAAACCATTTCCTATACTTCCGTCAATGATATGGTCACACTCCTTACAAGGCTCTATGAAGGAAACTGTGTGTCCAAGGAACTGGATGCCTATCTTTTGGGACTCATGGAAAAACAGAATGACCGGCAGCTTTTAGGAGCCCTGCTTCCTAAAAAACTGCGCCTTGCCCAGGTTTCGACCAGTGAGGGCCGCGTCCAAAACGCAGGGGGCATCATTTATGCCAAGGAGAAATATATCCTTGTCATCATGACAGATAAGGCCCTTCGCAAGGATGAAACCATGAAGACCATCAATCAGATTTCTTCCATTATTTTCAATACGGTCAATGATAAAGAGGTGTTCAAGAAATGAAAAGAGATGTAGCGATTATTGGCGGCGGTCCCGCGGCCATTTATGCCGCTTATGAATTTGCCTTGAAATATCCGGATATAAAAGTTGTGATCCTTGAAGAAGGGCATGCCATTGATTCCCGCAATTGTCCCATCATTGCAGGAAAGACCGAACAGTGTGTCCGCTGCACGCCCTGCAGCATCATGCGCGGCTTTGGCGGGGCCGGCGCCTTTTCCGACGGCAAATATAACTTTACGACGGAATTTGGCGGCTGGCTGAGTGACTACCTGCCGAAAAAGACCGTCATGGAACTCATTGATTATGTCGATGAAATCAACTGCCGTCACGGCGCACCGGGCGAAGTCTTTTCCACAAAGAACTGCCGTATCGGAAAGAAGGCACTGGGGCATGACCTGCATCTGCTGAACGCGAAGGTCCGTCATCTGGGAACTGATAACAACCGCCTCCTTATGGGAAGTATCTATCGTTTCCTGCTGGCTCATGGCATTGAAATCAGCTGCGATACCCAGGTGGACCATATTGAAAAAAAGGAGGATGGCTACCGTCTTCTCATCAAAGGGCAGGAAGAACCGGTGGACTGCACCTACCTCATTGGCGCACCAGGCCGCGCCGGTGCTGAATGGTTCAGCAAGGAATGTGAACAGCTGGGGCTTGACCTGACAAACAACCAAGTTGATGTCGGTGTCCGTGTCGAAGTGCCGGCACAGGTCTTTGAAGATATCACAAACGAAGTTTACGAAGCCAAACTCGTTTATACAACCAAGCAGTATGGCGACCGGGTCCGCACTTTCTGCATGAATCCGAATGGGTATGTCGTGGCAGAAAATACGGACGGAATCGTTACCGTAAACGGTCACTCCTTTAGTGACCCTGCCCGCAACAGCGGCAATACAAACTTTGCCCTTCTTGTGAGCAACAAGTTCACGGAACCGTTCAAGGAACCGCATCGCTACGGAAAACACATCGCCTCCCTGTCAAATATGCTGGGCGGCGGCGTCCTTGTCCAGCGCTTCGGGGATTTGGTCAAAGGCCGTCGAACCAACGCCCATCGTCTCAGCAAGAGTTTTCTGCGTCCGACCTTGAACGCCGTGCCCGGCGATTTGAGTCTTGTCCTGCCAAAGCGGCATCTGGACAACATCATTGAAATGATTTATGCCCTGGATAAGGTTGCCCCGGGAACGGCCAATGATGATACGCTTCTTTATGGTGTAGAGGTCAAGTTTTATAGTTCCCGTCTGGAACTTGACGGCAACCTGGAAACCCAGCTGCCCAATTTCTTTGCTATCGGTGACGGCGCGGGCATCACCCGCGGCCTTTCCCAGGCAAGCGCGTCCGGTGTCTACGCTGCCCGCGTGATTGGTGAGCGTGCGGCGCGGAAAGGGTAAGCCGTCATGCGAGCCATCCTCGACCAGCCGCTGTTTTTGGCATATCTTTTTGCCATCAATGCTGCGGCCTTCCTCATCTACGGTTATGATAAGTATTGTGCCATCCATAATAAATGGCGTGTTCCCGAAAAGGTCCTGCTCCTTCTTGTTGTCTTGGGCGGCGGAATGGGGGCCTTTGGCGGAATGAAACGCTTCCGGCACAAGACGCAGCATATAAAGTTTCGCTTTGGTGTCCCTCTCATCATGCTGCTCCAAGTGGCGGGACTCATCTATCTGAAATAAGGAAAGTCCCGTACTTTTCTGCATCATCCGTTTGAGCTAGGGAAGGTGCTGCGCGGTTTCGCGGCATCTTCCTGTTTTTTTATTGAGAAGGAGTCCCTTATGGATCAATTTGTCCATCTCCATACCCATACACAGTTCAGCCTCCTCGATGGGGCCTGTCGGATCCCGGACCTTGTCAGTTATGCCAAGGAACTGGGCATGCCGGCTCTTGCCATTACCGATCACGGTGTCATGTATGGTGCCATCGAGTTTTATCAGGAATGCGTCAGGCAGGGAATCAAGCCCATCATTGGCTGCGAAGTCTATATTACGAGCGGTTCCCACACCGTCAAGAACATGGAGTCCCGCAGTAAGCTCTATCATTTGATCCTTCTTGCCGAGAACCGGACCGGGTACCAAAACCTCATGAAGCTTGTTTCCATTGGGCAGGTCGAAGGCTTTTACTATAAACCTCGCATTGATAAACAGGACCTGCGCAAATATCATGAAGGCCTTATCTGTCTCAGTGCCTGTGTGGCCGGGGAAGTGGCCCGCCACATCGTGCGGGGCGAAAAGGAAACGGCGGAAAAGGCCATGCTTGAGTACCTTGACATCTTTGGAAGGGACCATTACTACCTTGAAATCCAGAATCATGGCCTGCCTGAGGAAAAGGCCGTGGCTGACGAACTCCACCACCTGGCCCGCAAATATAATGTAAAACTTGTTGCCACAAATGACCTCCATTATGTCCATCAGGACGATGCCAAGGGCCAGGATATCCTCCTGTGTATCCAGACCAACGCCCGCTATCTTGACCCGCAGCGCATGCGCTTTAATAATGACTCCTATTATTTAAAGAGCCGAAGCGAAATGGAGACCCTTTTCCCAGACGACGCAGAGGCCCTTGATCATACCCTTGAAATTGCTGACCGCTGTGACCTCACCCTTGAATTTGGACACCTTCTCCTTCCTGAATTTCCGCTTCCCGAAGGGGAAACAAGTATGGATGGGTATCTTAAGAAGCTCTGCGTCAAAGGCTTTCAAGAACGTTACCCCAAGGATGATGGCACGGCCCAAAAGCGGATGGACTATGAACTTGGCATCATCCGTCAAATGGGCTATTCAGGTTACTTCCTCATAGTCTGGGACTTCATCAATTACTGCAGGACCCATGATATCCCCGTTGGTCCGGGCCGCGGCAGTGCCGCCGGAAGCATTGTCGCGTACCTTACGGGCATTACGGACATCGATCCCCTGAAATATAACCTGATCTTTGAACGTTTCCTTAATCCGGAACGGGTGAGCATGCCGGATATTGATACGGATATCTGCTACGTGAAGCGCCATTTGGTGGTGGACTATTTAGCCCGTAAATACGGAGAAAGCCACGTGGCCCAGATTGTGACCTTTGGGACCCTGGCCGCCAAGGCGGCCATCAAGGACGTGGGCCGTTCGATGGAAGTTCCCCTGAACGTCGTCGGGCAGGTCAATAAACTCATCCCCAACACACCGGGGACAACCCTCAAAAGTGCCCTTGAGGGAAGCCGGGATCTCCAGCAGCTTGTCCAGAACGATCCCAGTATTGCCCAGCTCATGGACTTTGCCGGCCGTGTCGAAGGTATGCCGCGTCATACGTCGACCCACGCGGCAGGGGTTGTCATCACGCCGGGAGAACTGACCAATTACGTCCCCCTCCAGATTACCTCGACAAGTGACGATGACCATGAATATATCTGTACCCAGTACGACAAGGACTGTTCTGAGGCCTTGGGCCTTCTTAAGATGGATCTTTTGGGCCTCCGGACCCTCACCGTCATTGATGATACGGTGAAGATGATTGAAAAGAATCAGGGCATCAAACTTGATATTCACCATATCGACCTGGAAGATCCCAAAACCTGCCAGATGCTCTGCGCAGGCGATACGGCGGCCGTCTTTCAGATGGAATCAGACGGCATGACCCGTCTGATGAAGGAATTGGGACCGGAGTCCATGGCCGATCTCATCCCCCTTGTGGCCCTTTATCGACCTGGCCCCTTGGGAAGCGGTATGGCGGAAGACTTCATTGCCGGCCGTCATGGAAAGCGCACGGCTAGGGTCCTGCATCCTCTGATGGAACCCATTGTGGCCGATACGTACGGCGTCATCCTATACCAGGAACAGGTCATGCAGATCGTATCCGTCCTTGGCGGTTTCAGTTTGGGCGAAGCAGATATCCTGCGCCGCGCCATGGGGAAAAAGAAGGCGAAGCTCCTTGACAGCATGAGGGAAAAATTCCTTGCTGGCGCAGAAAGGGAACACCAGATCAGCCGTCAGCTGGGAGAAGAAATCTTTGCCCTGCTGCAGCACTTTGCTGGTTATGGCTTCAATAAATCCCATTCTGCCGCCTATGCCCTTGTGGCCTACCAGACAGCCTATCTGAAGGCCAATTATCCGGTGGAGTATATGGCGGCTTTCCTTAACAGCGTGATCACGGTGGCGGAAAAAGTCAGCTGGTATATCAGTGTCTGCCGCGATATGGGCATCAAAGTCCTGCCGCCTGACATCAATTCCAGTGAAGCCGCCTTTTCCGTTGATGGCAATAATGTCCGCTTTGGCCTTGGCGCCATCAAGAGCGTCGGGGAAACGGCTGTGGCCGTTATCCTCAAGGAACGGGAAACCCATGGGCCTTTCAAGGACTTTTTTGACTTTGCCAGCCGTGTGGACCTGACCAAGGTCAACAAGCGGGTCGTGGAAAACCTTATCAAGAGCGGCTCCATGGATACCTTTGGCTGCCGCCGCCGTCAGCTTCTTGCCATCATGGACCGAACCCTTGACGCGGCGGCCCAGGATCAGCATGACCGCATGACTGGGCAGCTTTCCCTGTTTGGCGGCGATACGCGGCAGAGCGCAGCGGCCATTCCCATCCCGGACCTGCCGGAAATCCCTAAGGACGAAGTCCTGCGCCTTGAAAAAGAACTCATCGGATTTTACGTCACGGGCCATCCCTTGGACGCCTTCCGCAAGGTCCTTTCGTCCATGACCGGTATTGCGCGCTGCACGGAAGAATACTGCCATGACGGAGAGCGCGTTACCGTTGGCGGGCTCATTACAGGTGTCCGCATCCGTTCAACGAAAAAAGGAGAACGCATGGCGAACTTTATGCTGGAAGACTTGACGGGCAGTATCAGTGTCGTTGCCTTTCCCCGCACGTATGGGGAATGCCGCAGCCAGATTGAAGAAGATCAGCCTGTTGCCATTACGGGCATGCTGAAATTTGATGAAGAGACACCGCGCCTATTTGCCAATCGTATTGAGCCCTTGCGGGAGCGCGAAAAGGAAATCCACCTTTTCATTGGCAAAGGACGCAATACGCCGGCTGTCCAAGCCCAGCTGAGTTCCATTTTCAGCGCCTTTCATGGGAAAAACCCCGTCTATCTTCATGTAGAAGAAACCAGGCAAGTGATCCGTACGAGGCCCCAGTTCTGGGTGGACGGAAAGGCACCGGGATTTACTGATGCCATCAAGCGGGTCCTAGGTGAGGAGGGCCTCCGCTGAGTCATGTCTTTTTATAAAGGCCCCTGCAATGTTGGCAGGGGCTTTTTTACTGGATGGACAAGCTTCTATCAGTCAGGGATCGGGGGGCTTTTCTTATGGGACATAGGAAGGAGAAGAGGGGAAAAAATGAGTCTTCATGCTTATCTCCTGTTTCTTTGCCAACTGTTTTGAAGGAATGCCTCATAAGAAAAAAATTATATGTCATCTTAATGATTTCAGTAAAACAACGGTTTTTCTATTGACTGATTCTCACAAGATTGGGCAAAAGAACTGAGTTATACGTTACAAGTGGACAATAAATGCAAATATAAAACGTAAATTTTCTTAATTTTGTAAAGAAAATAAAAACAAGGCTCGATCCTACGCGTATAAGAGCCTTCTAACTTGCATGACGCCGGTCTCCGTGTTACAATAAAGCGGTATGGATTGAATATTTCAAGTTTTTAGGAGGTCGCTTTGTAATGAACATCTTTGTATGTGTTAAACAGGTACCGGATACCGCCGAAATGAAAATCGACCCGGTTACCAACAACCTCGTCAGAGACGGTGTCACCAATATCATGAACCCGTATGACCAGTATGCCCTGGAAACGGCTCTGGAACTCAAAGATTCCATGGGTGCCAAGGTTACGGTCATCACCATGGGACCGCCCCATGCTGAATCCGTCCTGAAGGACTGCCTTGCTGTCGGTGCTGATGAAGCTATCCTCGTCAGTGACAGAGCTTTCGGCGGCGCTGATACGCTTGCTACGAGTGCTGCCCTTGCTGAAACCATCAGACATCTTGGGATTCCTGATCTCATCATGTGCGGCCGTCAGGCTATCGATGGTGATACGGCACAGGTTGGTCCTGAAATTGCTGAACATCTGGATCTGCCGCAAGTTACGGCTGCCCTGAAAGTTCAGGTCAAAGATGACAAAGTCGTTGTTGACCGCGACAACGAAAATACGTCCATGACCTTGGCTATGAAGATGCCTTGCGTCGTTACGGTAATGCGCAGCCCTGAACTTCGTTTTGCCAGCATCAAAGGCAAGATGAAAGCCAGAAAGACCCAGGTTCCTGTTTACAGTGCTGACGACCTCCAGATCGACCACAGCATCATCGGTAAAGCCGGCTCCCCGACTCAGGTCATGAAGAGCTTCACTCCGAAAGTTACGCAGGTCCATGGCGAAATCTTCAACGATGAAGATCCTGCAATTGCTGTCGATAAGCTGGTCAACAAGCTGATCGATGACAAGATTATTACGAAGTGAGGTAGGGATAACAATGGCTAAGAAAACCGGTAACGAAAAAGATTTATGGGTTTATTGCGAACATTACGAAGGTAAACCCGTTCATGTCGTATACGAACTGCTCGGCGAAGTTAGAAAAATGGCCGATAAATGCCATCAGCGTGTTGGGGCTGTCCTCCTGATCGATGATCCGAAAGATATCCCGCAAGACCTGATTGCTCATGGCGCTGACGTTGTTTACGTCGTCCGTGATCCGAAGTTTGCTCATTATTCCACGGAACTTTACACCAACGCTTTTGCAGAACTGATCACTGAATATCGTCCGAATGCCATCCTCATCGGTGCTACGAACGACGGCCGTGACCTTGGTCCTCGCGTGGCTGCCCGTGAACGTACCGGTCTGTGCGCAGACTGCACCATCCTGGATGTCGAAGAAGACGGACTTGTTGAATGGACCCGTCCGGCTGCTGGCGGTAACATCATGGCTACGATCCTCTGCAAAGAAGACCGTCCTCAGATGGGTACCTGCCGTCCGAAGACCTTCAAGGCTCCGGAAGCTGATTCTTCCCGTAAAGGCGAAGTCGTTGAATACACCCTGAAACATCAGGTTGAAGACCGCGTTGAAGTCCTGAGAAGAGATCCGGTTGTCACCGAAGGTGAAATGGCCATCGATGATGCTCCGTTCGTCTGCTCCGGCGGCCGCGGCATGAAAGCCAAAGAAAACTTTGCCCTCCTGCAGGATCTGGCCCATGTACTCGGCGGTGCAGTTGGCGGTTCCCGTGCTGCTGTCGATGAAGGATTCATCGAACATCCTCGCCAAGTTGGTCAGTCTGGTAAAACTGTTACGCCGAAGATTTACTTCGCCTGCGGTATTTCCGGTTCTGTTCAGCACAAAGCTGGTATGAGCAAATCTGATACCATCGTCTGCATCAACAAGGATCCGGATGCTCCGATGTTCGAAATCTCCCGCTATGGTATCGTTGGCGATGCCCTGAAAGTCCTGCCTCTGCTCACCCAGAAGATCAAGGAATTCAAGGAATCCTAAGTAGCGGCACTCCTATGAAGTTTCTTAAAGCCCGAGCCTTTTTGGCCCGGGCTTTTTTGTATCTATTGAAAACCACGCCATAGTGGCGTGGTTCCGGAAAGCTTATAGCTATAAAAAACCTCCTAATGAAGTACAATGCAGTCGACCTGTCAGTCAAGCAAAGTAAA
>UPXT01000028.1 GCA_900538365.1 uncultured Acidaminococcus sp.
TTAAGCTGCAACACAATCTTATATGGGTCTCCCGAGAAAATGTTGACACATACTTCATATTCTGGAGAGTGTCCTTTTTCCTAGGAAAATGATACAATAGGCAGTATCGATTTGAGTCAATCTATTTTTGGGAGGCACCGCCATGAAAAAACGCTACTGGGTCATTTTTTGGCTCGCTGCTGTACTGCTTTTATACTACCTCAATGGAACCTTGCCCCTGACAGACAGTGTGGAAGGAAACTATGCCCTTACGGCCAAGGAAATGGTTGTGAGTGGAGACTTTTTATCCCCCCAGATCTATGGAAGGTATTGGTTTGATAAACCGGTCTTTGCCTATTGGATGATTGCTTTGGGCTTCAAACTTTTTGGCTTTACGGAATTTGGGGCCCGTTTCTTCCCGTCCCTCTATGGTCTTTTAGGCCTTTATCTGGTGACCTGGGGCGGCAGGAAACTCTACGGGGAAAAAGTGGGATTTTTCAGCGGCGTCTTTCTGCTCATGACGCTTCAATTCTTTACGATTTCTAAGTCGGTCCTTACAGACGGCATGCTTTTCCTATTTTTGAATGGGACCCTTCTTTTTTACTATTTGGGCTACAGCACGCCGCAGAAAAAGTATTACTACGGGATGTATGTCTGCGCCGCTCTTGCAACCCTCACCAAGGGCCCTATCGGTTTTTTGCTTCCTGGCCTGATTTTTCTGCTCTTTCTTATCTGGCGCCGGGATTTTGCTTCACTTAAATCGGCGAAATTGGGGAGCGGCATCCTTTTGTTTCTTCTTGTAGGGGCCCCTTGGTATATTGCCATGGCCATGAAACATCCAGACTTTCTTTCTGGGTTCATTGGTACGCAGAATTTCCTGCGGGCTACGGTCTCGGAGCATCCCCGGGATAACGTCATTTGGTATTATACGGCAGTGAATTTATTGAATGCATATGCTTGGATCGGCCTGCTTCCGGGGGCACTGAAAAGCTATTTGTGGAAGGACCACCACCTTGTCCGGCCTTCGGCACGGGAAGGCTACCTGCTGCTCTGGATGGGGACAATCTTTATCTTCTTCCAGTGTATGGCAACGAAATACATTACCTATACCTATCCCATCCTGATGCCGCTCTGTATTTTTACGGCCTCCTATTTTGTCGAAAAAGGAGAAGACCTCTCCCTTAAAGGCGTCCTTGTGGGGAACCTCCTTTTTTATGGAGCCTTGGCGGCGGCTGCCTACCATCTGCCGAAATTGGCACCGGGGCTGCTTTCCCATCCAAAGGATATCTTTTACTTTGTCAGCGTCTTCTTAGGCTGCTTTTTGGTCCTTTCCATTCACCGCTTTCGGGGTAAATCCGCGCGGGAAGTGATGACCATGACCGTCCTTTTGACTTATCTTTTCTTCTTCTGCATCACAAAGATGCTGGCCCTGCCGCTTATGAGCGGCGTGACCGGGAAATGGGTGGGACTTTATATCAATACCATGATTCCTGCAAATGTACCTATCTACGTACGGGGCGGCGGATACCCGACGTCGACATGGTTCTATACGGACCGGACCCTGACCATGCTTGTTCCAGATGATCAGGCCGAAGTCTTTGCTCCCAAGGATTACAGCTGGTCAGCCAAGAACATCATGCCATGGACCACGTACAGTAAGGTCCAGGATGTACCAGAAGCAGTTGTGCTCGTTGACACAAATACACGGAAAATCAAGACGAAACTTGAAGAAGATTGGCCTGGTGCATGGGAAAAAATCAAATTTTATGGCCAATGGACCATGATGATCAAACATCGCTAGGAGGAAATCCCATGGAAGAAAATGCCATCAAATCCTATCTTGACAGTCATGAAACCATTCAGTTCCAAGTGACGCGGCAAGAATTGGAAGATCCAAAGAAGAGTGCCCGCTATTTTGCTCTGTTGGATTATTTTGGAGCCCATCCACAGGAAGCGGGAAAATTTTGCAATCGTCTCCTTCTTGCCTTTCATCCGAGCTGCGGTACGGACCTATGGGAAAATGAGGCCGCCACAGCCTTCGTCAAACGGCTTACCGCCTATCCCTATCTTTTCTTTCTTGCCGAAAAGGAAGGTGAGACCTTGAAGTTCCTGACGGCGCTTAGCTGCCGGAAGGGAGGCCTTGTTGGCGATAACCTCTCCCTGGATAAGGACCTTTTCAATGAACTCCTTCAAAAACAAATGAAAGGCATCCTTATCATGAGCCAGGCGGCTCATTTTAGTCCAGAAAATGCCAAGAGCATCATGGACAGCGTCTTTACTTATTTTGGTATGGATAATTAGCTGTCACAAACTGTTCAAATCTGCGCCCTTTCTTTGACAAGAATTTGGGCTATACTTCTTCTTGTAGCAGGGATCACCCCTCCTTGCTGCAATCTTCCCCATCAAATCATCATAAACAACTTCCTTTCTGGAAAAGGCCTCTGCCGGAATCGGCAGGGGCCTTTTTCCGCAGGGGGAATTCTTTATCTGCGTCCCATATCTTAGACCGAAATGAATCAGTGAAAATTTTTCTTCTTTCTCTTTCACGATTTAATCAATCATCATGATAAATTCATTTCAAGAAAGAATGAGAATAATAGTGAATATTCTTATTTCCTATTTATTTTATAAGGATTTACGCCGCCACTTTGACTTACGAGTCAAATTCACAAATAGTTCATTCTTTCTTTATTGATTTTTGAGGAAGAATCTTATATACTAAGCATGTAGCAAGGATTACCCCTCCTTGCTGCAATCTTCCCCATCAAATCATCATAAACAACTTCCTTTCAAGAAAAGGCACCCGTTTCCCCGACGGGTGCTTTTTCTTGTGTCAGGAAGCTTTTTTATTTTTCGGTGATGGCTCTTTTTGAAGGCGTCTAGGTGAATCATTGGTTGACAAATTAGTAGGTTTTTCACGCATTTTTGGGGGATGCCAAATCATACGTAGGTAAAGACAGGGACCGAATCAAGGTAAAAAAAGTAGCTGTCGTTCTTGTACCCATATGCATCCCGTTTGGCAACTTTAATCTTGTTGTTGCCTCCTTCCAATCGGCCTGTATTAATAGGGCATTTGGCATGGTTTGCCAGACCGTCGATTCACTTTTCCTCCAGCTTGGCGAACCATATTCCAATGGATGCCTGTTATCTTCTGTACTCCGGTAATCGTAAGTCCTTGGGCAAACCGTGATTTAACCCAGACAGCTGCCCGTTTGGTGATTCTCGTTCCAGGACATCTGTACGGATTGAGTTCCGTAATCGTTTCCTGACAGCAAGGGCACTTGAAGCGGTGCCCCTCGAAAAGGAACGTGCGCCTGGCATTCGGCTATATAGGCACCGTCCTTAGGCGGGTTCCATACGTGCCATAGATAGGCATCGGCTTTACGCAGCAAGGGCAGAGAAAATCGGTATGACGCTTCTAGCTGGTGACTACCCATGCCGTGGAATCGTCCAAAGGATCTTCAGGGAGCCAAACAAGCTAATCAGGTTCTTGTCAAAAAAGGCCTGCTTGAATAATGTACTAGATAGAGGACATCTCATTTCTCCTTTACTTTGGTTTAGCCGCCTTATATTTTGGAGAAGTTGATGTCTTTGTTCAATATCCATTTGTCTATGACCTCACAAATTTCCGTGAAGAAACTAAAAAATATTTCAAAAAAGGGGTTGCATTTTATTTTATCTTTGCTATAATAGTGAATGTTCCTTCCGGGATGGTGTAATGGTAGCACAGGAGATTCTGGATCTTCTTGTCTGGGTTCGAGTCCTAGTCCCGGAGCCATATGGAAGCTAAGCTGTCACTTTTGTGGCAGCTTTTTTGTTGTCCCGAAAAACATACTTGACAGGATGACTGCCATACAATATGATGTATATACAACAAATAAAAGGAGGTTCCCATGGAAATCTGTCATTGCTGGCGCCTTAAACGGGCGGCTCACCATTTAAATGAATTCTATGACAAGGCCCTTGCCCCGTCGGGCGTCACCATCAGTCAGTATGGGATGCTCCGGGAAATCAACCAGCATGAGGGCTGCAGCGTCATGGATCTAGCTGGATATCTGGATTTGGAACGGTCCACGCTGACGCGCAGCTTAAAGCCCCTTATGCAAAAAGGCCTTGTTGCGGACTGCCGGGAGTGCCACATGAGAAACTGCCGGCTTGTCCTGACAGATGAAGGCCGCAAGGCCTATGAAGAGGCTCATCTGCTTTGGGAAAAAGCCCAGGCGGCTTATGAAGCGGCCTTGGGAACAGAGGGTGTAAGAACCCTGGAAACGCTGCTTGCTGCCATCCAGCAGGCACCCTGATTTGTGATAAGGAGAAAACCATGAAAAAATATGATGTCATCCTCATTGGAACGGGCGCGGCCAATATCATCGCCGATGCGGCGCAGCTGGCCGGAAAGAAAGTGGCCCTTATTGAACGCGGTGCCTATGGTGGGACCTGCCTCAACAGAGGCTGCATCCCGACGAAGATCCTTGTGAGTGCGGCCAATGCTGTCCTTTCCATCAAAGAGGCCGCCCGCATTGGCGTCAAGGCAGAACAAGTAACACTTGATTGGGAAACTGTTTCCCGCCGTCTGCAGGCTAAACTTTCCGAGAGCCCGGAGATCAAGACATATTATGAAGCCTTTCCCAATGTGGATACCTTTGACGGAACGGCTTCCTTTACGGGAAAAAAGACCCTTTCCATTGCTATGAATGACGGTACGACGGAAGAACTGGAAGGGGAGATGATCGTTATCGGGACCGGGGGCAGAACCAATATTCCCAAGTTCCCTGGCCTTGAAACCGTAGGATATATTACGTCCGAATCCTTCTTTACGGACGCCTTCCCCCAAAGGCCTTACAAGAGCCTGATCATTCTTGGCGGCGGCCCCATTGGCTGTGAATTTGCCCATATCTTTGACGCGGCAGGAACGGACGTGACCATCGTTCAGCATAATGTGCGCCTCCTTCCCAAAGAAGATGCCGATGTATCGGCTTTTCTCCTGAAACAGTTCCAAAACCGCGGTCTTCACGTGGCCCTTAACAAGGAAACCCTTTCTGCCCGCATTGAAAATGGGGAAAAGGTCGTCGTCCTTGAAGACCGCAGGACGGGTGAGAAAACGGAAGTACGGGGAGAGGAAATCCTTGTCGCCCCGGGCATCCGTCCCATGACGGAACTGCTCCATCTGGAAAATACGGACGTTACGGTTGATAAAAGGGGCTATATTGAGACGAATGAATTCCTCGAGACCGCGGCAGACGGCATTTGGGCCATTGGCGACGTGAACGGTCGGGCCCCTTTCCGTCATAAGGCCAACTACGAAGCCGAAATCCTTGCGGACAATCTTTTTGGCACGGCGGCACCTGCTCATTGGCGCTGGGCTGAATATGGCGTTGTACCTGCCGTGACCTATACCTATCCAGAAGCGGCCCATGTGGGCCTCACAGCGGACGCGGCCCAAAAATCAGGATACCGTACAAAAGTAGCTGTGAACCACTTTTCCCACTCGGCGAAGGGGTATGCCTTAGGGTATGAAGAGGGGGCTGATGACGATGGGTTCATTAAATTGGTCCTTGATGCCGATACGGGAAAGATCCTAGGTGCCCATATCATTGGCCCAGAAGCTTCCATCTTGATTCAGCCTTTCATTGACCTCATGAACAGCGGCACCCATGTCATTGCACCGCTTCATCCGGAAATTGCATCTGAAACGGTAAAACATCTGCGCACCCTGCCTCTTACAAGGACCCTTGACCCGCAAAATGTCAGGACCCTCAATGAGACCATGACGCCCCATCCGTCCCTTAGTGAAGTGACTATGTGGACGCGGTATTATGTGATGCCTTAAGTATTTGAGCGGCACAAATATTGCGCCAACTTGTACACGGTCCTGCAGCCGAATCGCTTTGGCAGCGTCTTGCGATGAGCGGTTTTGGTCCATCGAAAAATGTTCCTTCCTTGCCGCTCGTAATAAGACGTCGGGGTCCCCTTTTATTTTTACTCGGTCCATATGGGCCCATCTACTTTGTCGCCTAGGGCCTCAATCTCCTCAACGTACCGGCCTCTGGCCGCAAGGAAACTCACGCGTCGCCGATTTGTTTTTGGCGGCGCCGCTTCGGAGAACCTTCGCGCAACAGCTCCCGCGTCGCTGCGCTAGCGGATTGCTGGCGTCTCAGGTCCGTTTCGTCGCTGAGGCCGGGGGCTCCTCGCAATTGAACCCATCTGAACCGAATTCGCAAAAAGCAAATGGAAGAAAAGACTGAAACGGGACATTCGTTGCATGACGTCGTCAGCCTGCAGCTTTTTTCCTAGCATCTGAACCAATCTGAGCCCCATTCGAATCATGTAAATAGAAGAAAGACCAGCTGAACCGAATTCGCAAAAAGCAAATGGAAGAAAGATCGTAACGCAAAAGATCGTAACGCAAAAGATCGTAAGGCAAAAGAATTTAAGAAAAGCCCAAAACTGAACGTAGACGTAGGTTCAGTTTTGGGTTTTTATCTTATATTCGGGTTTTGTAAGAAGCGGGTCTTTTTGAAACGGAGAAGGCACAATGGCGCTTGAAACGTCCTGCGTCCGGTCTTTTCCCTTTGAACTCGATGTGGAGCGCATTGCTCCGCTTTGCCAAGGCGGGGGACCAAAACCGGGAAATTTCCATAAACATTGATTAATAAAATTTCCCGGTTTTGGTGGTGGATGAGAAGCTATGCGCCGTATCCTTGCAAGCGGTAGTGAGGACCATTCGCCCGAGTTTCGAAAGACGCTTTTAAAGCGCTAGCGAAAGTCCGAGAAACATGTTCCCGGGCGAATCATTTCGGACCCGTTCCCCCGTCAGGGGGCGGTTTGGGTCCGGCGTCACATGTGCCAATGAGTATCTTAAAAGACCATAGCGCACGGCGCCAAACCGGATTCTTCGGTTGTGGCGCTTTTTGGGGCAGCCCAAGTTTAGATGATTAGCTCTTAGCTTCGCCGATTTCTCGTACGACATCGATGATCGATCCATCCCGTGCTTCGATGATCCCTACGATGCGGTCCTTGAAGGTGACGGCATCGGGGGCGCCGGCAATGGCATAGGCCCTATCGCGCAGTTCTTCAATGGTACAGAAGGGAAGGTCGACGCCTTTCATGGCATCAATGAGGTCCTGACGTTTAGGGTTGATGGCGATGCCAAAGTCCGTGATGACAACGTCCACTGTTTCGCCCGGCGTGGTTATGGTGGTGCATTCGGTTCTCACAGCAGGAATGCGGCCTTGCAGCAGCGGTACGATGACAATGGTGCATTGGGCTCCTGCCGCTGTATCGGGATGCCCGCCTTGGGCGCCTGTAATCATGCCGCTTGAGTCAACGACCACGTTGCAGTTGAAGTGGGTATCCACTTCTAAGGATGCGAGGATGACAAAGTCGAGATGATTGACGTAGGACGCTTTATTGAAGGGGTCCGCGTATTCACTGGTTGAGATTTCAATATGTCGGTCTGGATGGTTCTTGATGCTTTCAGTGGCCCCTGTATCAAAGACTTGGGCATCGACGATACGGTCAATGAGGCCTTCATCCATCATGTCGCACATGGTCTTTGTGATGCCGCCGAGGGCAAGGCCCATATGGATGCCATCCTTTCTCATATGTTCAGCAAGAATCCCCGTCGAGGCAAGGGAAGCGCCGCCCGCACCTGTTTGATACGAGAAGCCTTCTTTGTAGTAGGGGGTGTGGATGAGAAATTCTGTCGTATAGCGGGCCATGAGGATCTTGCGCATATCCGTTGTCGGTTTGGCTGGCCCTGTAGCAATCTTAAGGGGGTCACCAATGGCGTCCACCACGACGACAGCATCGACGTCTACCATGGAAATGGAGGCCGGAATATTGGGGAAGGGGACCAGGGTGTCCGTAATGGCGACGACATAGTCTGCATACTGGGCATCGACCATGGAATAGCTCAGGACGCCGCAGTCACTTTTCCCGCCGATGGCACGGCAGTTTCCCATGGGGTCACAGGTGGGGGCACCGATAAAGGCCATATCAATGTGTGTTTCCCCCGATTCGATGGCCCGCACGCGGCCGCCGTGGCTGCGCATGACAGCTATTTTCTTCAGTTTACCTGTGGAAATGGCTTCGCCAATCTTACCTCGCACACCGGAAGATTCGATGCCTGTAATCGTTCCATCTTCAATATAGGGGACGATGGAATCATGGGCTTTTCCTAGGGAGCTGGCACAGATGGTGATGTCCTTGATGCCCATCTCATGGACAGCATCCATGACGAGGCCTACGATATAATCCCCTTCACGGAAATGATGGTGAAAGCCGAAGGTCATGCCGTCATGGATTCCGCCGGCAATGAGGGCGTCTTTGATGGAGTGGAGGACTTTACTGCGGGTTGGCGCTACATGGGCACAGGATCGATTGGCCGCGCGCCGGTATACTTTTTGGTCGTAATGAAAACTGCCTTGGAAGATTTCTTTGCCGGTTTGGGTAAGGATTTCATCGGGTATTTCACGGCCGACTGCATTTTTCATAGAAAAACCTCCTTCGAGTGATGAATGGTTTTTATCTGCATCCTATTGAGTCAAGGCGCGATGCGTCAAGGGGCCTTGACCTAACCAAAATGGAACTGTTTTTTAAGATGGATGATTGTGATCTGCGGCGCTATGGCTCCTGTCCCCTTGATAAAAAAACTTCCCGCCTCAAGGAAGCGGGAAGTTAATGATCGGTTCTTATTTAATGAGAGCACCAAAGAGGATGGACCCAATGATCAGGACGATACCGCCGCCCAGACGGCTGGACAGCTGAGCATAAGCGATGAGGCCCATACGATGGGAAGCACCCAATACGGCAAGGTCGCCGGAACCGCCGCGGTTTGCCATGCAAAGACCAGCGGTGATGGCAGAGTCGATGGGGTAGAAGCCAACGAGCTGACCGACGATTGCGGAACCGATGATGGCACCGACAACGATCAAGAAGGCGATGACCACGTTGCTGAGGTTGATGGCATCAATCAGCTGGTTCAGGTCCGTATCAGCACCGACGCCGACCATGATGATGAGGACGAGGCAGGAGCTCATGAAGGACTGCAGACGTTTAGCCGCCGCTTTCGTTGCATTCGGGACAATCCCCGTCATGGCTGCGATGGTAACGATGATGATCATCCAAGCGAAAGGATGGATGGCAACACCAAAGACTTTCGGCAGGATGGCTTTACCCATGAGACGGCCGGCTGCATAGAAGCCAACGCCCATGAAGAAGGCACCGCCCATTTCCTTGATGGAAGGAATGGCGTCGTTCTTTTCCGCTTCGATGTCAAGACCGGTACGGATCAGGGTGCTGCCGTCACCGGTGAGCTGCGGATGCTTATGACCAATCTGGTTCAGGATAGCCGCCGTCAGGATAGCGAAGATGTTTGCAATGGTCAGGATTGTAATGGCGAAGGTGTAGTAGTTGGCTGCCTTGTCGCCTGTTACGGTTTCATAAATCTGGGAAAGCGGTACGGCACCAGCGCCGTTGCCGCCGCCCATGATGGGAAGGACATAGTTCAGAAGGATCATATCCGGGGCAATGCCAAAGACGAGACCGCCGGCAATCCCGAGCACTGCCGCGCCGATGAGGCCACCGAAGATGGCCGGCAGATATCCGGCGAAGGATTTAAGCAGGAGTTTCTTTTCCAGACCCAGGATGGAACCGCAGATCAGGAAGACAATGAAGAAGCTCAGGAAGTCAGCTTGGTCCATGACCATGCCAACTGCTTTGGCATATTTGGCCGGGACCATTTTGTTCGTAAATAGATAAGCGGAAACGAGGAAGGTCAGAACGAGACCGCCGCCGATGTAGGAATTCCAGAAGGGGATGCGTTCACCGATTTCATTGCAGACAATACCGAGGGCCAGCATGAAGGCAAAGCCACCAGCAAGATCAGTGCTTAGGGAACCGGTCATAACGCCTGCGGCAACAATGACGATGAAGCCGAGGCAGAGGGGCCAACTAAGGCCGAAGGGGGTGAAACTTTTCTTTTTTTCGTCACTCATGATTGGACTCCTTTCGAGACTTGAATGGCTTTTGGGATGTGAAGGGCAGGCGACAGCCGTCCATTTGCCACGCGCTTTCGTCAGGACCCGTAAAAAATAAGATGGCGGTCCAATGACAATGGGCCCAAAGGAAAGGGCGTGGAGCCGTTTCACATTTACCAATACAGGCGCGGGCGACCCCGCAGCCAAGTGAAGGTGATACTGTTCTCAAATCCTTCACAATTGAATCCTATCATAGATTAGACAGACTCTCAAATAATAAGTTTTAAATATAAATGATAAGCAAAGCGTTATGAAATGGCTGGAAGCCATGTAAACATGCGGTGTTTGGACGACGAAGGTAAAATTGAAATTTTACTGAAATTAAAACATTTTTCTTAAATTATGGATAATTGCTCTGATTTCTGAAAGAAACGTTACGGGAATCAAGGGAAAAAAGGAGGGACCGGCTTCCGCGTATTTTCCAGCATATCCCATGTCCTTTTTTCTGTGGGCAGCCTTTCCAAGCCTTCTGCTTATAGGCTTTCTTTGGGGAAAAAGCGTTTAATGGCAAAAGGCACGGCAAAGTTCAGCATGAGCACACGGATTAGCTGGTACGTGAGGATCATGGCGACATCCTGCCCCATTTCCATGCCGGCTAGGCACATTTCGGCAATGCCGCCAGGAGCCACGGCAAGGAATGCTCCAATCGGAGAATAGCCGTAAGCTTTTCCGATGATGACGGCTACGACTGCACTGGTACCGACCATGAGCAGGGAGCCAACAAGGACGTTGGGAACAAGGCGCTTGGTTCGCAGCAGTTTATCCCGATCCAGCATGGTTCCAATATAGAGGCCGATGCTCATTTGGGCAAAGGCCATGACGGCGGGCGGAACAGAAGGAATCGGGCCCCAGAGTGTGGCATAAAAAGCGGTAAAGAGGATGGGCCCCAGAAGGTTGCCTGTGGGCAGATGGACCTTGCGGGCAAAAAGCTGCCCCATCACGGCAAGGGGAAAGACGATGAGCCAGCCCCGGTGAAAGAGCTTCATCCCGTCTGTGACAAGGCTTGTCAAAAGATCCGGCGCGACGGTCTTGGTCAGGACCCCACCAAATAGGTTGATGGCAAGAAAGGGAACGCTCACTTCAACGACGAAAAGGCGCAGGCATTGGGAAACGACGACGACGTTTTCGTCGGCATCATGATATTCTTCCATAAGGAGCGTCATCTGCGTCAAGCCGCCAGGCAGGCAGCCCATGATACTGCTCAGGAGATTGGCAAAGGTATGGCGGGCCATATAGATGGCAACACAGACGGAAACAAAGAGCGTACTGAGAGAGGCTCCCAGGACGCCGGGCAGTTCTGCACCCATGCGGATGATGGTGTCCGATGTGCAGTGGGCCCCGATGCCGTACCCTGCTATGCCCAGCATGGCGTTGCGAAGGGAGAGGGACCCAGAAAACCTTGGTTCATAGAAGGTTTTACAGCAAAAGGCAGCAAGAATCCCGCCCAGCATGTAGGGAATTGGAATTTCAAGCTGACGGAGCAGGAGCCCGATGAGTGCAGCCGCAATAAAAACAAGAAATGTAAGCATAAGGCGTCTCCTTTTCTGTGGCATCCTGCCCCTCAGGCTGCCGACTCTTTTCCTTCCCTTATTGTACCGGAAAGTCAGGGGATGGGCAAATAGGGATTTGAGGCGATGCTGGTCGCTTTGCAACCGGTGAGGTTATACAGGAAGGGGGAGATAAAAGTGATTTTCGTCCTCGCAAAGAGGGGGGAACATAGGCTGGAACATTCTTTGCTTTTGTTGTTTTACCAACAGAATCAGGTGACCTTTTCCTTTATACTGCAAATAGCGAAAGGAGGAACCGACTATGAAAGCCGTTCATACGCCTTTTTCCATTGTAAAAGAAAATTCTTATGTCCCAGGCTGCACGGTTTCGCAGCAGCTTCTTATGAGCCCTTCGGCGGCCTTTCTCGCTTTTTCCCTTGCACCCCAGACGGATATCAGCCCGGAGACCTATGCCTATCCTAAGCTCCTGACGGTACTTGATGGGGCCATGACGGTCCAAGCGGGCGGCGCCGCCTTTTCCCTTTGCCCAGGGAAAAGCCTCATTGTTCCTCATGGTGTTGCTTTTGGCATCCGCACAGAAAACGGTGCAATTTATACTGAACTATCCACAAAGGAGGATCTCATCATGAATCTTGATGCTGGTAACTTATTTGTATTAAAGGACCTTGTCCCGACAGAAGCGGGCAAGATTGTCAATCGTGACGTTGTTTCGTCGCCCCATATGAAACTGGCCCTCATGGGCTTTGGTGAAGGTACGGGCCTTACGGAACACGCGGCTCCCGGAAAGGCTCTTGTCATGGCCCTTGAAGGGAAGGCTGTCATCACTTATGAAGGAACGGATCATCTTATTTCTGCTGGGGAAAGTTTCGTCTTTGATAAAGGCGGCCGTCATGCGGTTACGGCACAGGGTCCTTTCAAGATGGCGCTGTTATTGCTGCTTGATTGAGGAAGCTTTTCGCCTTGCAGTGTGGAAGCGGTGCGGCTGTCACGGGTTTAGCGCCGCAGGCGGCCTGCTCATGACGGAAGGCCCTCTATTTGGGTTCACTCAAAATGCAAAATACGGCTCAAGGGGTGCATGGACTGCGCCCCTTGAGCCGTATTTTTTGGAGATTTTCCCTTGTTTTTATGAATTTGAACGATGAGATTCCGCTTCAGCCTTATTCCTCTTGCGATCCGTCCCTGTCTTCTGCTTCTATCTGGGTCACCAGTGCCCTTAGTTTCTCCAGCCGTTTTTGTGTCACGGGGTGATCGGACCAAAGGCGGCCCCAAAAGCCTGGATCATCCTGAGCGCCGCCTGAAATATCATAGAGGGCGTTATGGAGCTCTGCGCCGTAGCCAATTTCAAAGGCGTACCGATCGGCGTCATATTCATCCTGCCTTGCTTTGACCAGCTGAATGAGACGGAAGGGCAGTTTTATGAAAAAGTTTAAGAACTGGAGCCACAGGTTAAAGAAAAAGACCATCAGGGAGATGATAAGACCTAGGATGGGCACAATGAGGAAGATGCGGAGCAGGCTCACGATGGCGCGGTACAGGATGGTTACGATGGTGATGGGGACATTCATGCCATAACTGAGGAGCATCCATTTCGTATCGTTGTGTGCGAGGTGCCCCAGTTCATGGGCAAGGACGCCGCTGACTTCTTCCCTGGGCAGTGCGGCAAGAAGCCCCCTATAGACGACGATATGGCGGTCCCCCATGGCGTAGGCGTTAAGTTTCGGACTGTTTTGGATGTAAAGCGTCAGCGCTTCCCGTTTCAGGCCGGCCTTTTGAAGCACGGGCATCAACGCGGATTCGATGTAGGCGAGGTCATCTCCCTTTGCTTTGCGCGCGCCGTTTAAGCAGACGAGGATGGACTGAAAAAAAGAAAAGCGGCTCAAGAGCGCGGGTACAATGAGGATGAGGGCAAGGATCAAGCTGATCTCTTCGCCCGTAAGCCCGCCGCCGGTACGCAGGGTCTGGAACCAGGAGGACGGGGTGAAAAAAAGCACGGCAGGAATGATGAACGTTAGGTGGACGGCAAGCATGACGTAGTCGATGCCGAACTGGATCAGGAGCAGGATGAAATTGACCATAGAGGAATCCTCCTATCACGATGATTTTTCCCATTATATCATAGGCGGCTCCCCTTTTAGGGGGCTCTTTCCCGGACTTGACAGGACCGGGTGGTTCCTGTATTATCATATTGATAAATATAAATATGATAGGAGGGAACGGCATGGGCGCTTTTATCCAAGATGAAATCCTTGGCATGCACTGGCTCCATGAGCTGATAGGCGTGCTGCTGGAGTCTCTGGGCATCCATCTTCAAAGCCGTTGGGGCGGCAGTCTGCATTTTTTCCTTTACGATGTGATCAAGATTTCCCTTTTGCTTGGGGTCTTGATTTTCCTTGTTTCCTATATTCAGAGTTTCTTCCCGCCAGAACGGAGCCGCAGGATTATGGGACGCTTTTCTGGCCTGACGGGCTGCGCTGTCGGCGCGCTTTTGGGTACGGTCACTCCTTTTTGTTCCTGTTCGTCCATTCCTATTTTCATGGGCTTTGTCAGCGCGGGGCTTCCCCTTGGAGTGACGTTTTCCTTTCTCATTTCATCGCCCATGGTGGATCTGGGGAGTTTGATCCTGCTTGCCAGCATTTTTGGTTGGAAGATTGCTCTTATCTATGTCCTGCTGGGCCTTGCCGTCGCCATTTTGGGCGGTTTGCTGATTGCTTGCCTTTCTCTTGAAGATGAGGTCCAGGATTTTGTCCGCGCCCTGCCGGCCGCCCCAGAAACGGACGATTCCCCGATGACGAGGCGGGACCGGGTGCAGTATGCCAAAGCCCAGGTTATTTTTATTTTTCATAAGGTTTTCCCCTATATCCTCCTTGGCGTGGGCCTCGGAGCCGTGATCCACAACTGGATCCCTGCGTCCCTGGTGACCTTCCTGCTTGGAGGAAATCATGGTTGGGGCGTCCTTTTGGCCACTTTTGTCGGCATTCCCATGTATGCTGATATCTTTGGCACGATTCCCATTGCGGAAGCCTTGCTCTCGAAAGGGGCCCAACTGGGTACGGTCCTAAGCTTCATGATGGCTGTTACGACCCTTTCCCTGCCCAGCCTGATCCTGCTGCGCCAAGTCGTGAAGCCTCGGCTCCTAGCTGTCTTTGTGGCTGTCTGTACGGTGGGAATCTTGCTGGTCGGGTATGCGTTCAATGCCCTGCAGGGGCTATGGTAAGGAGGGATATTATGGATTATGACGCGGTTTCTGCCATTTGCAAGGCTCTTGGCAGTCCCATTCGCCTCAAAATTGTGAAACAGCTGACAAGGGGGGAGACCTGTGCCTGCGAGCTTCTTAAGAACCTAACCATTTCCCAGCCTACCCTTTCCCATCATATGAGGATTCTCAAGGCCTGTCACCTCATCGTGGAACGGCGGGACTGGAAGTGGTCCTACTATACACTTGACTGTACGACCTTGACAGCGTTTCGGACTTATATCGCAGCGCTGGACTGTAAGCAAAGCAAAGGAGCTATCCATGGCTAAGCCTGTCATTGTTTTTTTGTGTGTACATAATGCCTGCCGCAGTCAAATTGCAGAAGCCTTTGCCCGTAAGTTCCTGGCGCCCCGTTACGAGATCTGCTCGGCAGGCACTGCGCCCAGTGGGAGAATCGACGAAAATGCCCAGCGGCTTATGAAGGAATATTTTGGCATTGATATGAAGAAAAATGGGCAGTACAGTAAGCCGCTCAGCAAGCTTCCTTCCCACGTGGACTGGGTGATTACCATGGGGTGCGGAATCAAGGCCCCTATGGGTGTGGGAACTGGACGGGAAGATTGGCCGTTTCCCGATCCAACGGGACAGCCTGACGAGCATTATGAATGAAATTAGACAGGCCATCTTGAGACTTAGGGAGGAATGAACATGAAGCAACGGGAAATCAAGGTCTTGGGCGGCGGATGCGCCAATTGCCAAAAGCTCCTTGAACATGTGAAAACGGCACTTGCTGAAACCGGTATGGAAGCGGATGTGGAGTATGTGACGGACTTTGTGAGGATTGCGTCTTACGGCATCATGCTGACGCCCGCTTTGCTGGTGGATGGAAAGACGGTCAGTAAGGGCCGGGTTCTATCTGTAGAAGAAATCAAGACCTTCCTGTAAGGAAATGGATGCGTGAAAATAAGAAAAGTACGTATTATAAGGACGAAATTAGCAAATGTTGTTATCTTAGTTACAAAATAAAGAAAAAGAAAAAGCTTATTAAAACATTTTGTTGACACATCCCGAATCTGTGTTATACTGGCGTCAAACCTTTTTTAAGAGACAAAAGTCATGATCAGGAATAGCATGAACGATGAGGCCAAGAGAGCCGCCGGGTGGTGCGAGGCGGTGCTGATAGGGCATGCTTCTCACCTGTAAACTCCTTATCTGAAGGGTACTGTCCCCTAGGGTAAGGCGCTGTGGATGCGTTACAAGGCCAAGAGTACAATGGTAGGGTGGTACCGCGAAACCAACGCCCCTGCTGGAGATGATCCGGCAGGGGTTCTTTTTGTATTGCTTTAGTGAATACAGTATACAGCGGCCTTGCCAGTGTGGAACAAGGAGGAAAATGATGAAAACGAGGAAGATGATGAAAGTGATGACCGCAGCCTGTCTGGCGGTCCTGACAACTGCTTTTGCCGGGTGCGGCAAAAAGGAAGCGGCCACAAGCGGTCAAGGCGGCAAGATTGAATACAAGCTTGCCTATCATTTACCGACGGATCATCCTCTGGCTAAGGGGGTTGAGTCCTTTATCCAGAAAGTCAAGGATAAGACTCACGGCGAGGTGGTCATTACGGCCTATCCGGCCGGACAGCTCTACAATGACAAGAGCATGAATGATGCCATCATGACCGGCGGCGTTGACATGGGACTCAATACAGTCGGTCGCTGGGCTACGGTGGTACCTGCCATGGAAGTCTTTGACGTACCCTTTGTGTTTCCTAGCTACGAGAAGATCGATCAGGCCATCGACGGAGGCATGGGCAGGACCCTTGCAGATGAACTGGCGAAAAAGCACGTCAAGGTCGTTTATTGGGCTGACTATGGATTTGTCCAGTTTGCCAACAACAAGAAGCCCATCCAAAAGCCTCAGGATTTTGAAGGACTGAAGCTCCGCGGCTACAGCGAAATTTCGTCGGAGACCATCAAAGCCCTGGGCGCGTCACCCGTCACGATGGGCTCGGCGGAAGTCTATATGGCCATGCAGCGCGGCACCATTGACGGCCAAAGTTCCGGTACGAGTGCCATGCGGGACCGCAAGATCTACGAAGTGGCGAGGTACCTCACCGTAACCAATCACGCCTCCCCGGAATTCATTCTTGCCATGAATGATCGGTCCTTTGCCAAGATGAGCAAGGCGCAGCAAGCCGCTTTTATGGAAGCGGCGAAGGAAGTTCAGGAAGAGACCCGAAAGAATGCGAAGACCATGGATGAAAAGGGCCTGGCGGACCTCAAGGCTAAAGGCATGGAAGTCTATGTCGTACCTGAAAATGAACTGGCGCTTTGGCGCGAGGCGACAAAGTCCGTATGGGATACGTTCCTGAAGCATACAGGCAAGATTGGTAAATCCGTTCTCGATATGGCTGTGAGCGCCTAAGGAAAGGAGGGACGAAGCCCATGAAAACCCTGTTTGCTTTCTTCTGCAAGGTCCTTGACGCACTGACCGGCCTAGTGGCCATTGCCGCGGGCATCCTGCTCTTTGTCCCTGTCTTCTCGATTTTTTATGAAGTCGTGTCCCGCGGACTTTTTAATGAACCGACGGAATGGGCAACGGAGCTATCGACCTACTGCGTCCTCATGGCGGGCTTTTTAGGCATGGGGGAAGCCCTGGCCCGGGGTCGCCATATCCATGTTGATATGGTGATTTCCCATCTGTCCAAGCGGAAAAATCTCATCCTGCGTCTTGTTGTGAGCGTCATTTGTCTGGTCTTTACGGCTGTTTTCTGCTATACATCGGCGGAAATGGCCTATACCTCTTATGACCTTGACATGGTGGCGGCAAGTACCCTGCGTATGCCCCTGTGGATTCCGCAGCTGTCCATGCCCATTGGTATCGGCGTTCTTTTCCTGCAGTTTATTCGCCTCTTTGGGGAGACAATGCAGGCCTATCATCAGGAAGTGAAAGGAGGCAAGACCGTATGATCGCTGTCTTTACCTTTGCTTTACTGGCCTTTCTGGCCATCGGCGTTCCGGTTGCCTTCTCTCTGGGTACATCGGGCCTTTTGGGCATGCTGCTTTTTATGCCCGGTGATGGGGCTTTGGACCAGATCCCTATTTTGGCCTATAAGGCCCTGGATGATTTTGTCCTCTGCGCGGTCCCGCTTTACATCCTCATGAGTGCCATTTTGCTTAAGGGAAAGGTCGGGGAAGACCTTTTTGACCTAGGCAATAAGTGGCTGCGGCATCTGCCCGGCGGCCTTGGCATTGCGACGATTGTCGCCTGCGGTATCTTTGCCGCGATTACAGGTTCCAGTGTGGCCTGCGCTGTCACGGTCGGAGCCATTGCCATTCCGGAAATGCTGAAACGGGGCTATGACCGGTCCGTTGTACTGGGCGCCGTGGCCGGCGGCGGAACGTTGGGCATCCTGATCCCGCCATCCATTCCCATGATCCTTTATGGGTCCATTACGGGTGAATCCATTGGTCAGCTTTTTATGAGCGGCGTCCTTCCTGGCGTGCTCATGACGCTCTTTTTTATCTTTATCGTCGTCCATCGTTCCCGTCATCTGAAACTGGAAGCAAAGGCGCCTCTTGCAGAACGGCTGACTGCCCTGAAAGGATCCTTTTGGGGCCTTCTTCTTCCCATCATTGTCGTGGGCGGAATCTATACCGGCGCTTTTACGCCTACGGAAGCGGCGGCCGTGGGGACGGTCTATGCGCTTTTTATTACCTTTGTCATTTACCGGACCCTTTCCATCAAGGATCTGCCAAGTATCCTCTTGGAGACAGTGGGAACCACGGCCATGATTTTTGCCATTATGATCGGGGCTTCCCTTTTTGGTTTTGTCCTGACCATCCTGCAGGTGCCCCAAGCCCTTACGATGATGGTTGCCGAAGTGGAAGTGAGCCGCTGGGTCTTTTTCATTCTGATCAATCTCCTGCTGCTCTTTTTGGGATGCATCCTCGAAACCGTCTCCATTATCTTTATCACGGTGCCCATCTTGTACCCTATCATCAAACAGTTGGGTTTTGATCCCATTTGGTTCAATGTCGTCATGCAGATCAATATGGAAATGGCTCTCATCACGCCGCCTGTGGGAATGAACCTTTTTGTCCTTAAAGGCGTAAGCCCTGACAGCCGGATGGAAGACATCATCCGCGGCGTGGTCCCATACATTGGCGTTATGGCGCTGGAAATCCTGCTGATTTCTGTTGTCCCTGAAATCGCAACCTGGCTTCCGAGTGTCGTTAAATAGTAGGCGCCCCATTTCTTCCATGATATAATAGGAAAAAAGAACAAGCACTCACAGAGGGGAGAAATGGTCATGCTGTCATTTGAAAAGGAACGGAACCGCAAAGTAGCGGAAAAAGTGATCAAGGGACTCCAAAGCCGCAATATGGAAGGCTATTTTGTGGAAACAAAGGACGAAGCCCTAGGGCTTGCCTTGGATCTGATCCCTAAAGGCTCAAGCGTAAGCTGGGGCGGGACCTATTCCATTGAGGAAATCGGCCTCAAGGAAGCCCTGACCCAGGGACAGTATACGGTTTATAACCGGGATACGAAAAAGACGGCTGAAGAAAAGCGGGAGATGATGCTGAAAGCCCACAGCTGTGATACCTTCCTATCCAGTACAAATGCCATTACGGAAGATGGCGTCCTCGTGAACCTTGATGGGAATTCAAACCGTGTCTCCTGTATTGCCTACGGGCCGAAGCAGGTCCTTATGATTGTCGGGATGAACAAAGTGACAAGGGATGTGGAACACGCTGTCTATCGGGTCAGGAACCTTGCGGCCCCAGTCAATGCCCAGCGCTTTCCAAAGGGGAAGACGCCGTGCAAGGTGAATGGAGCCTGTGCTGACTGCAAGTCGCCTGATACCATTTGCTGCAATCTCCTAGTGACGCGCTTTTCCCACGAAAAAGGCCGGATCAAGGTGATCTTGGTGAATGAGGCGCTTGGATTTTAGGTCGGACCATAACTCGCTCCGATTCTCCATAAAAACTTGTCTTCATTGCTTAATCCCTTATCTCAAAGAGGCCATGGCGGATGACCATACGGCATCTGAAGTGAATTTGTAAAAAGCAATTGGAAGAAAAGACCGGAAGGGAAAAGCTTGTAAGCCCAAAAAACATAAGAAAAGCCCAAACCCGAACGTAGATATAGGTTCGGGTTTGGGCTCTTGCTTTTTATGTAGCTTTTGTAAGAAGCGGGTCTTTTTGAAGCGTAGAAAGTACGATGGCAGTTACTGGACCGTCCTGCGGCCGGTCTTTTCCCTTAGCACTCGATATAGCGCATCGATCCGCCTTGGTAAGGCGGTACGCATATCGCCGATCAATTTACGAGCTTCCATGTGCCTTAGAAAAAGAAAGGCGAGAGATTGTGCAGGGCGGTTAAGTGAGTCACCGAATTTTTCGTATTCTCTTATGCTGAAAAATTCATGCGGAAAGCTTACTCATAGGGCAGCGACGATAGGAGCAGTCGGAGTTTCCCCTGCCGGAAAAGCCGGTCTTTTGATGTGCAGCAGCAGAGAGCGAGCCCTTTTATCCCTTACAGCCGCACCCGTATCAATCCATTGCGGCTGCGGAGGTAAAGGAAATGTTTTCGTGTACGACGGGGCCGCTAACAAAATTTATGAGCCCTCATGTTGTGTGGCAATTTCCCTAACTCGTTTCATGACCATTTCCCGGTTTTGGTGGTGGATGAGAAGCTATGCGCCGTATCCCTGCAAGCGGTAGTGAGGACTTTTCGCTCAGGGTTTCAAAGGACGCTTTTGGAGCGATGGCGGAAGCCCGAGAAACCTGTCTCCGGGCGAATTTAATTCCGCCCTCTCCCGTAGGGCGGTTTGGGGCGGCGCCTTCTGTCTTTTTGTTTTAACAATCTGTACGGAATAGGTTTTATCTGCCGCCTTGCGGCGCCCCGTCCAGTGCTTCTTTCACGTATTTTGTAACACCTTTTTCGATGGTCTCCGTATTGGCTTTGGAGCGGCTTCCCAAGATGGCAAAGCGTTTCCAATCTTTTTTGGTACAGGTCCGGTTATCGTCGTAGCGGCAGACGGCCAGATGGATCATGGCACGGCGGATCTTCTTTTCAACGCCCATGGCGCGCTGCTCTTTAAGATAGGCCAAGGTGACGGCTAGAAGGAGCAGGATCCCCATGTACCCGAGGAGCGGATATAAAAGGGCAATGAGGGCCTTAAATCCCATGAAGCTGCAGCCAAAGCCAGAAAGGGTGAGTCCGATGAACCACCAGCGTGTCTTTTTTTTCTGACTCCCGGCAAAACGGCGGGCCGTTGCATAAAAAAGGGCAAAAGCCGTATTGAAAATGAGCGCAAAAATGGTGAGGGCATAGAAGAACGCAAAAAGGGGAGACATCTGGCTTACGATGGCAAGCATGGGAACGTCCGCCTTTTTAGCAAGAGGAAGCCAGGCAAAAAGGGTGAGGCCGGCCATGAGGATGATGAGACCGACGAGAAATCCGCCTAAAGCACCGCTTTTTTCTGCCTGGCTGATGCGCACGATGGAGCCGCCAAGGACAAAGGCCATGGAAGCTGCCGTAAGCATGCAAAGCGCAAAGTAGTTGATGGCTGAGACCCAAGGCGAGGCAACGGCGGGAATGAGTGTGGCGGCAGCCGCCTTTATTTCAGCAAGGGAATAAGGCCTTTTTGCAAGGGTATAGAGCATAATGATCAACAGCATAACAAGGATGATCGGCGTAAAGACCCCTAGGACATGGGTGATCTTTTCAAAGTCCAGGAAGGAGACGATGATCATCAGGACGCTGCAGAGGGCGGCACCGCTCCATATGGGAAGGCCGAATTGCTGGTGCAGGTTGGCCCCCGCTCCCGCAATCATGACAAAACCGATGACAAAGCCAGAGAGAACGAGGGTTACGTCGATGAGGCGGCCTACAAAGGGATGGGTGATGCGCCGCAGGACTTCGTCATGATTGTCGCTTTGATAATAAGAGCCCAGAGCGAGCATGACTTTGCCGTAAAAAAGGTTCAATAGTCCCAGAAGTACCATGGCGGCGATGCCACTAAGACCAAAGGAAAGAAAATATTGAAGGATGTCCTGACCGGAGGAAAGACCGGCGCCGACAACAATTCCAACATAAGCAAGGGCAATGGATAGGGATTTCAAATCACAAGACTCCTTTCAATGGGAATCGGTCCTGTTTAAGGGCGGAGAAAAGCTTCCATCCGCTGCCGAGCCTTGGCGTCGCCTACAAAGTAGATTGTGTCGCCAGCCTTGAGGATGGCGTGGGGACCGGGAGACAGGAGTGTCGTGCTGCCGCGGACGATGGCAACGACAGTGGCACCTGTGTGATGCCAGAGGTTCAGGGCACCGATACTTTCGTTCAGATGGGGACAGGTGGTGTCAATCAGCAAGGTGAAAGGCGTAAAAAGCAGGATGTTTTCTGCCTTCTTTGCTGAAGCTTCCAGATCATAAAGGATGGCTTTTGCCCGCACGGCGTCCTGCTGCTGTTTTTCAAGAATTTGGAGAAGCTCTTCCCGCATTTTCTTTTCGGACCGTACATCTTGGTACTGGGCAGCGAAGGCTGCCGCTTTTTCTTTGGATAGGACATAGCAGCCGCTTCCGTGCCGTACTTCAAGGATCTTTAGTTCCACAAGGACCTGAACCGCCTTGCGGGCCGTTTCAGCAGAGACACCAAAGGTGGTGGCAAGGTTTGAGCGGGCGTGGAGTTTTTCTCCAACCGCATAGGTTCCGCTGGAAATCTTTTCTGCTAAGACAACGGCAATTTCGTGATAGCGGGCTTCGCCGCGAATCATATGAAGGGACATGATGGGTTTCCTTTCGGGTAGCTATAAAAGTGACAACTTTATTTTAATATAGAGTGGTCACTTTTGTCAAATTCATAGGAAACAGGGAGGATTTAAAGCCACGCAAAATAGAGGGTAAAGAAGCTTTTGTGAAGGGAAAAATAGACTTATCGCTGGCCCGCGATTATTTGCTTAGCGGCCAGCACCATCGGTGAAAGAACGCTGATTCCCCTTCTTTTTCTTCGCAATTTCCCCTAAAATCATGTACAATGATACTGACCACTGTCGGTTAAAGGAGCCAGTCATCATGACAATCCCGCCCTACTTTTCTTTCCTGAAAAAAATCCCGCGTTTTCCCTGGATATTGCGCCAGTGTGCGCTCCTTTTTGCTTTAACGGCTTTTGCCATCCTGCCCGGCACGGCAGAACCCAAAAAGGAGCTGGCGCCGGTCCCCAAGGTTCATGAGGCAGAGATTGCCATTAGGTTATCGCAAAGTGAAGACTTTCACCTGCGCGGCTCCTATGCGCCACAGCAGATAATTCCTGCAAGAATCGCAGTCATAATACCGGAAACACCGGCGCCGCCCAAGGAAGCGCCGCCGCAAAAGACGGTTGCGGTCCTTACCATTTCCGCGGCTGGTGACTGCACCCTTGGAACGGATGAGGCCTTTGGCTATGAGGGAACCTTTCCTGCTGCCTATGATGCGGCAAATGGGGATGCGTCGGTCTTTTTGAAGGGCGTAGCCTCTATTTTTGCCCATGATGACCTCACCCTTGTCAATATGGAGGGGGCTCTGACGGAAAGTACGGACCGGCAGGAAAAGACGTTTGCTTTTAAAGGAAAGGCCGATTATGTGCGGGTCCTTATGGAAGGCAGCGTCGAAGCAGCGACCCTTGCCAATAATCACAGCTATGACTATGGGAATGAAGGCTACTGGGATACGTTCGGCACCTTAGGAAAAGCTGGCGTCATGCCTTTTGGCTATGAAGAAAGTCCCGTCATGCTCGTAAAGGGCATCCCCGTTGGCCTTGTTGGCATCAATGACCTTGCGGGCGGCGCACAGACGCAGCTCATTGCGGAACTGGAAAAAGTGAAGCGAAAGGGCGCCCGTCTCATCATCTGCTATTTCCATTGGGGAACGGAGCTTGAGCCTTATGCCGACGAGGATCAGCGCGATCTTGCTCATCTTGCTATCGATTACGGCGCCCATTTGGTCCTTGGTGCCCATCCCCATATTGTGCAGGGAACGGAGACCTACAAAGGGCGGCGCATCATCTATAGCTTGGGAAATTTCTGCTTCGGCGGCAACAGCAATCCCCGTGACAAAGACGCCCTCATTTACCAGGAACGCTTTACCTTTGAGGACGGGCAGCTTCGTGGTTCCGACGGCGGCACGCTCATCCCCTGCCGCATCTCCTCGACGCCTTATTATAATGACTATCGGCCTGTCCTTTATGAGGGGGCTGAAAAGGAACGGGTCCTTCAAAAGATTGCGGACCGGTCCTAACGAAAAAGAAATGAAGTGATTGTATGGCACAACGCCGCGGTAAGGATATGACCCAGGGGCCCATCCTGCCTCTTATTGTAAAATTCAGTCTGCCCCTACTCATGGGCAGCCTCTTCCAACAGACCTATAATCTTGTCGATACGGCCATTGTGGGGCAAACTTTGGGGGCTAAGGCTCTTGCCGCCGTAGGCTCGTCGACAAGCATCCAGTTCCTCGTCATGGGCTTTTGCATCGGCATGAGTCTGGGTTTTTCCATCCCCGTGGGACAGCGCTTTGGCGCCAAGGACTACAGCGGCATGCACCGCTATGAATATTCCGGGGGGATCCTCGCGGCCCTATTTGCTGCCCTTTTGACCCTCGTGACGACGGTTTTTTGTGATCACATCCTTCATATCCTGCAGGTGCCGGAAGAAATCTTTCATGATGCCTGGATTTATCTCATCATCATTTTCTGTGAAATTCCCTTTACGATCATGTATAATTACCTCGCCGGTCTCATGCGGGCCATTGGCGACTCCAAGACGCCCTTTATCTATCTTGCCGTGGCGTCGGTCCTTAATATTGGCCTGGACTTTCTTTTTATCGTCAATGTTGGGATGGAGGTTGCCGGGGCGGCTTTGGCCACGGTCCTTTCCCAGGCCCTTTCGGCGCTCCTTTGCCTTTATGCGGTGGCGCGCCGCTACGACGTCCTTCATATCGAAGAAGAGGCCCGTCACTATGATTTCCTTGAAGGCCGTGACCTCATGGGCATCGGCATTCCTATGGGACTGCAGTATTCCATTACGGCCATTGGCTCCATGGTTATGCAGAGCGCCAATAACTCTTTGGGGACGCAGTTCGTATCGGCCTTTACGGCAGGAACGAAGATCAAGCTCTTTCTGCTCGCACCTTTTGATGCCTTTGCCACGGCTGTCTCTACTTTTGTGGCTCAAAACTTTGGTGCCCGCCAGACGGACCGCATCCGCAAGGGCATTTACAAGGGGACCATCGTCAGCGTCCTTTACGGCGCGATTTTTGGCCTTTTTGCCATGATTTTGTGGGGCCGGGACCTGTGCCTTCTCTTTCTTGACGCGGCAAATACGGTCGAACTGGACCTTGCCGCCCTGTACCTGCGCCGCATGGGGTACTGTCTGTGGGTGCTGGGGATCCTCAATGTGTGCCGTATGAGCATCCAAGGTCTGGGCAATGCCCGCAAGGCCATGCTGAGCGGGATCCTTGAGATGATTGCCCGCACCGTCGTGTCCGTCCTTTTTGTCGGCTCTTTTGGCTATGATGCCATTACTTGGGCTGACCAGGCGGCGTGGTTTGCAGCGACTTTCTTTGTCGTGCCTATGGTCATCTATTCCATTGGCAATGTGGAGCAGCATTTTAAGGGGGCCCTGTCATGAGTGAAAAAACCATTCTTGTGAGCGCCTGTCTTTTGGGGACGCCCTGTCGCTATGATGGAAAAAGTAAGCCCAACACGGCAGTGAAGGCCTTTTTAAAAGCCTCTCATGCCCGCGTCATTCCCATCTGTCCCGAAGTGATGGGCGGCCTAGTGACGCCGCGCCCGCCGGCAGAAATCCAGCCTGATGGCCGCGTCATGACCCAAAGCGGTCTTGATGTGACAGCGGCTTATGATCAAGGGGCCAAAAAGGTCCTGCAGCTTGCGCAAAAAGAGGGCGCCCATCTTGTCATCCTCCAGGCAAAAAGTCCCAGCTGCGGCGTTTCGTCCCGCTACGACGGGTCCTTTACGAAAACCCTTGTAAAGGCGCCTGGCGTTACGGCGCGCCTTTTAAAGGCCCATGGCATCCAGCTTTTGGAACCGCAGGATCTTGGAGGAAAGAAGCTTTTTGAAAGGAATTTATAATGACTAACTATTGTGCTCATTGTGGCCGCATTCTTCCCGAAAACGCCGCGTTCTGCCCAGCGTGCGGAACACCTGTGATAGAGGTCGACTCCAATCATCAGGAACCAAAGGAACCAGAAACGTTTTTTGAGCGTTTCAAAGCCGACTATTGGGGAACAAAGGGACGGCTCTGCCGCAAGGTCTTTCTCCTGCGCAGCCTTTCTGTTTTTGTTTTTGGCTCTGTCACAACAAATGGTTGATTTTTGACGAGAAATAGCGTATAATAAT
>UPXT01000029.1 GCA_900538365.1 uncultured Acidaminococcus sp.
CGATAGCTAAGGGGTTCCACCTGTTCCCATGCCGAACACAGCAGTTAAGCCCTTACACGCCGAAAGTACTCGACTGGAAACGGTCCGGGAGGATAGGAAGCTGCCGGTTAGATTGACACCTCACTTGCCTTGTGCAGTGGGGTGTTTTTCTTGTGCCTGATGGCGCTTTGGCTGATGTTCCTTCTTTTGCGAGGGGCTCTCCTAGCGAGTCTTTCCTGGGGCTTATTCCTTTCTTCTATTTGGATATGGCTTTCTTTTTGGATGGGGCAGTTGATTTTTGTTCGGGTCATCCATTTATTGCGGTTAATTCGTTGATTTTTTATGTGGTCTATATAGGTATGACCAAGAGGACTTTATGTAAAGGGCATCTCTTTTTTTACGCAGGAAATACTGAGGAGTCTTGAGCCGTCCAAAAAATAAGCGGATGTGGCAGGCTTCCCGTTTTATTTCCACACGGTCGGTGTGGGCAAGTGGCAGGCATCATTGTTCCTGTTTTGAAAATAAGGCTCTTTTTGCCTCGCCTTCTCATTGGCGGCAGTGATTTGTTCTTTTTTCTTTATTTAGATTACTTTTTTGCTGCATCGTTATGTTCCAAACTTCATAGCAAGATAGGTCATTTTTCTCAATTTTTTGTATTCAATAGGACAAATTCGGTGTATACTTGTTTGTAAGAACGGAAAGAGTTTTCTATTTCCCTCTTTTTCCCTTCCAGAAAGGGCTGGAAGGCTGTTTACTATTTGAAAGGAGTTGATTATTTTGACAGGTATACCTCTTATGATTGCATTTGTTCTTGCCATCATCATCATGATCCTTGCAATCTCCAAGTACAACATTCATCCCTTCCTGTCCATTTTGACTGTTTCCGTTATTTTTGGTATTATTGGCGGCATCCCATTGGTTAAGACGGGAAAGGGCCTCGGGATTGCGGATGTTGTCAGTGCTGGTTTTGCTGGTACTTTCAATAGTATTGGCATTGTCATCATTATGGGGGCACTCGTTGGTGCTCTTCTCGAAAAGACGGGAGCTGCACTCAAGATGGCAGACTGCGTTGTTCGGCTTGTCGGGAAAAATAATACGTCCCTTGCCGTCCTTATTATGGGCTGGATCGTATCCATCCCTGTTTTCTGTGATAGCGGGTTTGTTATCCTGAATCCGATCCGGAAAGCTTTGGTACGCCGCACGCATGCTTCTGGCATCGCTACAGCTGTAGCCATGAGCATGGGCCTTTATATTACCCACTGCTTCATTCCACCAACACCCGGTCCCATTGCTGCGGCAAATACCATTTACGAAGGTATGCAGATGGACACGAACCTGATCCTCGTCATTGCTATGGGGGCTTGTGCGTCCATCCTTCCGATGATTGCGGCCTACTTCTATGCCAACTACATTGGCGGTAAAATCAAGACCAAGGAAGAAAAGGCCATGGAAGCCGGAGAAGCCGGGGAAATGACGGAAACCTATGAAGAACTGATGAAAAGCTATGGTGAACTTCCCAGCGCTTTTATGAGCTTTGCTCCCATCATTGTGCCTATCCTTCTCATGGCCCTTTCAAGTGCCATGAACATGGCGGGGAATAAGATTCCTATCATAACTTTCCTCGGGACACCAATCATTGCCATCAGTGTCGGCGTCCTTCTTGGTATCCTGCTTTTTGTGTCCCGCCCCATGGAAGATAAGGCCAAGGCTTTTTATGAACTGACGAATGAAACCTTGAAGGTTTGCGGCCCCATCCTCTTTATTACGGCGGCTGGCGGTGTCCTGGGCAAGGTCATCGCTTCGACCAACATGGTTGCCTTTATTAAGGCCAATTCGACGACCCTTGCGGGTCTTGGTATTTTCTTCCCCTTTATCCTCTCGGCTATCCTGAAGACGGCACAGGGGTCTTCCACCGTGGCCATTACGACGACGGCAGGCATCATGGCTCCTCTTATGACGACCTTGGGCCTTGGTACCCCTATTCTTGCAGCGGTAACGGTCATCGCTATCGGGGCTGGGGCCATGACGGTCTCCCATGCCAACGACTCCTATTTCTGGGTTGTTACGAATTTTGGTGATATGGAAGTCCAAGATGGGTACCGGGCACAGACCTTTGGAACCTTTGTGACAGGGCTGGCTGCCATGCTCAATGTCTATATCATCTATCTGTTTGTTCGCTGAAAAGCAGCTCGAAAGACTGTACGGAACCTCTTTTCCGTGCAGTCTTTTCTTTATTGTAGGAATTTCCCCTATTTATACTATGATATCTTGTACATTTTGGAAAAATGTCCTATAATGAATTCCGGTATCTTGATAGGATATCATGGATAAATCGGGGAAATTGCCCCGCTTGCACCGTGGATTCACGCATTTATGGGATTCTATGCCAACTGTAACATTTAAGTTGACAGAATAGGACGGAATAAGGTAGAATTCACTGTAAAGGAATATGATTTAAATTCTATCGTAGGATCATACAAGTAAGAGAGGTTAGAGACATGAGTGAACTATTACGAGTCGAAGGGCTGCATGTGGCTGTCGAAGGAAAGGAAATCCTCAAGGGACTTGATCTGGTCATCAATAAGGGCGAGACCCATGTCATTATGGGGTCCAATGGGGCTGGCAAATCGACCCTTTTCAATGCAGTCATGGGGAATCCAAAATATGTGGTCACGGCAGGCCATATCTATCTGGAAGGAAAGGAGATTACTCACGAACCGGTCAATGAACGGGCTAAAGCGGGGATTTTCATGGCCTTTCAGAATCCTATCTCTGTCCAGGGTATTTCTGTTGAAAACTTCATTCGCAATGCCAAGAGTACGGTTAGCGGTGAGACTCAGCGAATCATGCCCTTCCGCAAGAAGCTGCATAAGCAGATGGATGCCCTTAAGATGGATCGCTCCTATGCAGACCGTTATGTCAATGATGGGTTTTCCGGCGGGGAACGCAAGAAAAACGAGATTCTCCAGATGACCATGCTCGAGCCGAAACTGACCATGCTCGATGAAATTGACTCCGGTCTTGATGTTGACGCTGTCCGCATCGTATCAGAAGCCGTCAACGAATATCACAATGAGGACAACTCCCTCCTAATCATTACGCACCATAGTGAGATCCTGCAAAAACTCCATCCCGATGTGGTCCATGTCCTCATTGCTGGCAAGATTGTCAAGAGCGGTGATGCTTCCCTCATCCGTGAGATTGAGGAAAACGGCTACGACGCCTATAAGAACTGATAGGTAGGTGAGCACTATGTCGGAAGAAAAGAGAACCGGATTGGACGAGGAAAAGAAGATTTTCGATTCCGTCGACAATCTCGGAAACATGTATAACTTCAGGAATGACTTCAAGTATTCCTATAAGACCGATGCCGGCCTGACACCGGACATCGTCCGGGAGATTTCCGAAAAGAAGGATGAGCCGAAATGGATGCTTGACTTCCGCCTGAAATCCCTTGATATCTATAATCAAATGCCATACCCGGTGTGGGGCCCTGACATCAGCGGTCTTGACATGGCCAATATCGTCACCTATGTCCGTCCTGATACGCAGATGAAGGCAGACTGGAACGATGTTCCTGATGATATCAAAGATACCTTCGACCGCTTGGGCATCCCAGAAGCGGAAAAGACCTCCCTTGCGGGTGTGGGTGCCCAGTATGACTCGGAAGTCGTTTATCACAGCATCCAGGAAGACCTCGTCAAGCAAGGCGTTGTTTATACAGATTTTGATACAGCCCTCAAGGAATATGAAGAGATCGTCAAGAGCCACTTCATGAAGCTTGTTCCGCCTACAGATCACAAGTTTGCCGCGCTGCACGGCGCTGTTTGGTCTGGCGGCTCCTTCGTCTATGTTCCTGACGGAATTGATGTCGAAATTCCGCTGCAGAGCTATTTCCGTCTCAACGCACCGGGCGCTGGACAGTTTGAACATACCCTGATCATTGTCGGCAAAGGGGCCAAGGTTCATTTCATCGAAGGCTGCAGTGCCCCGAAATACAATGTGGCTAACCTTCATGCTGGCTGTGTTGAACTTTTCGTTGGCGATGAAGCCACCCTGACTTATTCGACAATCGAAAACTGGTCGAAGAATATGTATAACATGAATACGAAGCGCTGTGTCGTTGGTAAGAACGGGACCATCAATTGGGTTACCGGTTCCTTCGGCTCCCATACATCCTGCTTGTATCCTATGAGCATCCTCAATGGGGAAGGCGCCCACTGTGAGTTTACAGGAGTCACGTTTGCCGGTAAGGGACAGTATCTTGATACGGGTTCCAAGGTAATCCATAATGCTCCGAATACGACGAGCAACATTAATTCCAAATCCATTTCCAAAGATGGCGGCGTCTGCATCTATCGAGGCAGCGTGGTCATTGGGGAAAAGGCAGAAGGGGCCAAGTCGAACGTCAGCTGTGAATCCCTTATGCTGGATGAGCAGTCCCAGTCCGATACGATCCCTGCCATTGTCATCAAGAATGACAATGTGGACCTTGGTCATGAAGCGAAGATCGGCCGTATTTCCGATGAAGCCATCTTCTATCTTATGAGCCGCGGCCTGAGTGAAGACGAAGCACGGGCCATGTTGGTTCGGGGGTTTGTTGAACCGGTTTCGAAGGCACTGCCGCTTGAGTATGCTGTCGAAATGAACAATTTGATCAATTTGGAACTCAAGGGTTCCATGTAAGGAGGTAGGAGAGCATGAAACAGATTTTCAATGAACTGCCTCGTCCTACTTTCCGTTGGATGAGGGTAAACCATCAGGAACTGGAAACCCCGGAAGTAGAGCTTGTTCCTGATGCTGCTGTAGAAGAACGGCATGAAGGCCCTGCTGAAGTAACCTTCTTTACGGGCCGCCGCGTTCCGGATCTGGGGGACTTTGCCGGTGCCAGCCGAGAATCCTTGGAGGACGCACTGGATAAGGGCAATGTAAACTGTGAAATCAGTGTCAAGGAGGGGGAAAAAGCCAAGGTATGGCTCGATTACAGCCTCTCAGAGATGATTCCTGCCCTTATTGGACAGCTTTATATCAAGGCAGGCAAAAATAGTGATATCGAGATTTTTACGACTTTCGAAGGGGATGCTCCGGACGGACTCGTCAATGTTCTCTTTTATGTAGAGGCTGGTGAGAACGCAAAAGTGACTGTCAGTAAGGTCCAGATTCATGGCAGCCGTGTCCGTCACATTGACCAGCGCTATACCCATGATGGCAGGGGCAGCAAAGTAAAATTTGTCTCTGCTGAAGTGGGCAGCAAGGAAACCTTGGTCTATGTCCGCACGGACCTAGATCATGATGAGTCGGACTTCAAGAGCCAGACCATGTATCTTGGCAGTGAAAAACAGCTCTTTGATTTTTCCTATTGGGTTCCGACCCAAGGGGTCAAGACCAATACAGACATCCTCACGACGGGGGCGCTCATGGGAACCAGCCGCAAATATTTCCGCGGCACCATTGATTTCCTGCGAGGCGGCAAGAAAGCCGTGGGCAACGAAGAAGATACATGCCTGCTCCTAAATAAGGGCGTCCATTCCATTTCCGTTCCGTTGCTCCTTTGCAAGGAAGATGATGTCGTTGGCAACCATGCCGCAAGTTCCGGCCAGGTTGATCCCGATATGCTTTTTTATCTGATGAGCCGCGGTCTCAGCGAAAACGGCGCTCGTCTTGTCATTGTTGAATCCAATATCCGTCCGGTCATTGACCAGTTAGGCGATGAAACCCTGGCGAACAAGGCTCTCCGGGCAGTACGCGAGAAAATGGAGTTTTGTACCCAGAAAGGAATTTGCGATGAAAAATGTACGGAAAGACTTCCCAATCTTAACTAAAAAGGTCAATGGTCATCCCCTTGTTTATTTCGACAATGCGGCAACGACCCAAAAGCCCTATCAGGTCATCCATGCCATGGTGGACCTATTGGAACACTATAATGGAAACCCCCATCGTGGGGCCCATACCCTCAGCATTGAAGCCACGGAATTGTATGACAGCGCCCGTGAAGCCGTCGCCCGCTTCATCAATGCCAAGAGTGCCGATGAAGTCATTTTCGTCCGCAATACGACGGAAGCCCTGAATTTGGTGGCCAGAAGCTATGGGGAAGCCAATCTCCATACAGGGGATAAAATCGTGATCCCCATTTCTGAGCACCATTCCGATATTGTGCCTTGGCAGCGTGTGGCAAGTCGTACAGGGGCTCAGCTTGTGTATATGTATCTTGATGAAGAAGGCCATTTTACAGATGAAGACCTGGCAAAGATCGACGAAAAGACAAAGATCGTGGCTTTTGCAGCAGTCAGCAATGTCCTTGGGATGAAGCGTCCCATTGAAAAGATCATTGAAAAGGCGCATGCAGTTGGCGCGATTGCTGTCCTTGATGGGGCCCAGTCTGCACCACACATGAAGAGTGATGTCCAGAAGTGGGATTGTGATTTCTATGCTTTTAGCGGCCATAAGATGATGGGCTCTGCTGGCACGGGTGTCCTTTATGGCAAGAAGAAACTTCTTAATGCCATGGAACCTTTCCTTTCTGGCGGGGACATGATTGAATATGTACAGGAACAGAGTACGACATTTGAACAGGTCCCGTTTAAATTTGAAGCGGGGACGGAAAATGTGGAAGGGGCGGTTGCCCTTCATGCAGCCATTGATTATCTCGATGACCTTGGGTTTGATGAAATCGAGCGTCATGAATATGAATTGACCAAGCACTGTCTTGAAGGCCTGATGAAGCTTCCGTATGTCCATATCCTGGGCAGCAAGGATCCTGAAGAAAAGGTCGGTGTCATTGCCTTTACCATTGATGGTGTGCATCCTCACGATGTGGCGACGATTCTTGACAGCTATGGCATTGCCATCCGCAGCGGCCATCATTGCGCCCAGCCTTTGGGGCATCATCTTCATGTCGAAGCATCGAATCGTGCCAGTTTCTATATTTATAACACCATCGAAGAAGTGGACTACTTCCTGGATAAGCTTCCTCTTGTCCGGAAACAGATGGGATTCAAGGATTAAAAGGGTGGTACAATGAGCAGCGTGGATATGAATCAACTTTATTCGGACATCATTCTGGAACATAACCAGAACCAGATGAACAAACGTGCCTTGGATAAGTTCACGCTCCAGGAGCATGGACATAATCCGAGCTGTGGTGATGACATTACCCTCCAGGCCGATATCGAAGGCGGCATCGTCAAGGATGCAGCCTATACGGGCCATGGCTGTGCCATCAGCCAGGCTTCAGCGGACATGATGATTGACCTCATCAAGGGCAAATCAGTCAAGGAAGCACTCCGTCTGGTCGACCTCTTCCTCGATATGATCAAACGGGAAGTGACCGATGACGATGAACTGGAAGAGTTGGAAGATGCCATCAGCCTAAAGAACATCTCCAATATGCCGGCTCGTGTCAAATGTGCTGTCCTTGCTTGGCATACGTTGAAAGAAGCCCTTTCTGGCGATAAGGAAGCATCCAATCAATAATGTATTTACTGCTGGCTGCCGTGCCCAAACGGGTATGGCAGCTTTTTAATGCCTGGAATGAGCGGAAAATCCGTAAAGTTCTATACAAAGTTTTTCAGTTTGTAGTATAATCTATGGGTAATGCTTAACGAGTCAATAAGGAGGATGCAGAGGATGCATACATTTAGCACGGAGCTGGGGGGCAGACCCCTTACCATCGAAACAGGCAAGATTGCCAAGCAGGCCAATGGGTCTGTTCTCATCCGCTATGGGGAAACAGCCGTTGTGGTTGCTGTCACTGGTACGGACACACCGCGGGAAGGGGTTGATTTCTTCCCCCTGACGGTAGATTTTGAAGAAAAGATGTACGCTGTCGGGAAAATTCCTGGAGGCTTTCTGAGAAGAGAGGGCCGTCCGCCTGAAACGGCTATCCTGACGAGCCGTCTTATTGACCGCCCAATCCGTCCCATGTTTCCTGATGGTTATCATAATGATGTGCAGATTGTTGCGACGGCTGTGTCCGTCGATCCCGATAATGCACCTGATATTCCTGCTATGATCGGTGCCTCCTGCGCCCTTTCCATTTCTGATATTCCTTTTGAAGGTCCGATTGCCGGTGTTCGTGTTGGCCGCGTGGATGGAAAATTCATCATCAACCCGACCCTTGAACAGGCTGCGGTCAGCGAAATGAACCTCGCTGTTGCCGGAACCAAAGATGCCATTCTCATGGTTGAAGCTGGGGCCAAGGAAGTTTCCGAACAGGTCATGCTTGATGCCATCTTGTTTGGACATGAAGAAATCAAGAAACTGGTTGCTTTTCAGGAACAGATTCAGGCTGAAGTGGGCAAACCCAAGATGGAATTTACCCCTTATGTACCGCCCGAAGCCCTTTCCAAGGAAATTATGGAATACGGTGAACCGAAGATTCACGATGCCCTCATGGATCCCGATAAGCTTCATCGTGACAAGATGGTTTCTGAAACCAAGGAAGCAATCTTGGAACATTTTGTGGAGCTTTATCCTGAAAGTGAAATCGATATTGCCCATATTGTGCAGAAGCTTGTCAAGAAGGTCTTCCGTCACATCATTACCCATGACAAGATCCGTCCGGACGGCCGTGCCCTGGATGAGGTGCGTCCCATCAGCTGCGAAGTTGGTCTTTTGGCCCGTCCTCATGGCTGCAGCCTCTTTACGCGCGGTCAGACCCAAGTCCTCAACTGCCTTGCCTTGGCCCCGCTTCGTGAAGCCCAGACCCTCGATGGTCTTGGTACGGAGTTGACAAAACGCTACATCCATCACTACAATTTCCCGCCCTACAGTGTCGGTGAAACCAAACCCCTGCGCAGTCCGGGCCGCCGCGAAATCGGCCATGGTGCCCTGGCAGAACGTGCCCTGCTGCCGGTCATTCCTTCGGAAGAGGAATTCCCATACACAATCCGGCTGGTTTCGGAAGTCTTGGAATCGAACGGTTCTTCTTCCATGGCCAGTACCTGCGCCAGCACCCTCAGCCTGATGGACGCCGGCGTGCCTATCAAGGCGCCTGTTTCCGGTGTGGCCATGGGTCTTGTCAAGGAAGGGGATAATATAACCATCTTGACGGATATCCAGGGCCTCGAAGACGCCAATGGTGACATGGACTTCAAGGTTGCTGGTACGGAAAAGGGCATTACGGCCATCCAAATGGATATCAAGATTGACGGCATCAACCGACAGATCTTTGAACAGGCACTTGAACAGGCTCGCAAGGGCCGTGCCTATATCCTCGGCAAGATGCTTGAATGCATCCCGGCACCGCGACCTTCTCTCAAGGAACATGCTCCAAAGATTACGACCCTCAAGATCAATCCGGACAAGATCAAGGATGTGATTGGACCGGGCGGTAAGGTCATCAAGAAAATCACCGAGGAATCCGGGGCCAAGATTGATATCGAGGAAGATGGAACGGTTTACGTAGCGGCTGCTGATCAGGCCTCTGCCAACAAAGCCATTGAGACCATCAATGCCATTACGGCTGAACCGGAAATTGGCAAGATTTATACAGGTAAGGTCACCCGCCTGATGAATTTTGGCGCCTTTGTCGAATTCATGCCGGGCCGGGAAGGGTTGGTCCATATTTCTCAACTCGCCAAGGAACGGGTGGAAAAAGTGGAAGACGTGGTAAACGTGGGTGATGAGATTGTTGTCAAGCTTGTTGAAATCGACGCCAAGGGACGCATGAACCTGTCTCGCAAAGCGGCGCTGCAAAGCCACTGATTTCTGACCCTAAGAAGGGGCATGTTCTGAAAAAGTCACGAACATGCCCCTTTCTTGCTATATTCAGATGGTAGAATGGGTTCCAACTTGTAAGGAGAGATCATCCATGGGATTTTTTAATTTCTATAAAAAAACAGAATTATTGGCCCCTATGACGGGACGCGTGATTCCTCTTGAGCAGGTGCCAGATCCCGTCTTTTCCCAAAAGACACTGGGGGAGGGGGCGGCCATCATGCCTGAAGACGGTCTTGTAACCGCGCCTTGTGATGGTACGATTGCCTATGTCCCGGATACGCAGCATGCGATTGCTCTGACAAGTACCCAGGGACTGGACGTATTGATCCATGTGGGAATCGACACCGTTTCCTTACAGGGGGAGGGCTTTGCTGCCCTTGTAAAGGAAGGGGATATCGTCCAAAAAGGACAGGGGATCCTTCGGGTCGATCTTGCCCTTCTTGCCAGCAAGAAAATCAATCCTGTGACGCCCCTTGTCGTGACGGGTGGCGCGGCAGCCATTACGCTGCTGCAAAAAGAGGGGGCCCGTGTTGAAAGCGGAAAAGACGCCATTGTTTCCGTCAAGGAAGGGGAGAGGTGAAGCCATGGAGATCAACGGCAGCGGCGGCAGCCTTATCGAACGGAAATATCGTCTTCCTGTCACTGTCATTTGGCAGCTTGCCCTTGATACGGCCCGAGAAATGGAAATCAGCCTAAAGGAAGTGGATGAAAAGGAACATCTTTTTCAGGGAAGCCTCCTTACGGGAGAAAAGACCTTTCTCTTTGGCGAGCCCAAGAAGAAAGTGGTTTCTCTCGTTGTGACGCCTGTAGAAGGCGGCAGCCAGGTCATCCTTGACATTCATAAGGAACGCATCGAGGTCTATAGTTTCCGGCCGCAAAATAAGGAAACAGAAGCCTTCATGAAGCATCTTGAAGCTAAAATAGAGGCTTATACGCAGGAAAGTCCCTGCTCTCACTGTGGCCGGCAGGTTCCTCGTGATGCCAGTTTTTGCCCCTACTGCGGCAGTCCTTTGGGTTAAGGAAATAAAAAAGGAACCAGTTACCGAAGTAACTGGTTCCTACCGTTTCCTCTAGCTTAGATGGCGCGGGTCACCTTGCCGGAACGTAAGCAGCGAGTGCAAACATTAACGCTCTTGACTTCGCCGTCTACAACTGCTTTGACCTTTTGAATGTTAGGCTTCCAAGAACGCTTCACATGTCTATTGGAATGGCTGACATTGTTGCCGCTCAGCTCACCTTTTTTGCAGATATCACAGATGCATGCCATGGTCCCACCTCCTTCTAGCTAATAAGGCAATGCTAATTTTTTAACTCAATGCAAGTATTTTAACACAAACAAAGAGTTTCTTGCAAGTAAATTTTGGCGAAATCCGGAAGTCCATAGGAAATGACCCCATTAGGACATAAAATCTGGTATGATTAAGAGGAATCATAGAGGAGGGATCCATCAATGAAAAAAATAGAAGCCCAAACCCAGTCACTGCCATGGTGGAAAAAGCCTGTTTCCTCCTTGAAAGGGATTGGTCCTAAAAAGGCGGTTGAGTTTGAAGGCCTCGGAATTGTGACGATTGGAGACCTCTTGAATCATTTTCCCCGTCAGGGCTGTTATCTTGATTATTCACATGTAAAGACAATCCGGGAACTTACCCTTGATGGTTCCATGCAGCTTTTTCGCGGACAGATTGCCCGCATCATAAAACGGCGTAGTGCCCGGAATATGCGCTATGCGTCAGTTGTTGTCAGTGATGGGACGGCTTTTGCTGAAATCTTTCTTTTCGGCGCCCAAGTCTATGCCGTTCGGTATTTGGAAAATGGGGATGATGTCCTTGTCATCGGGAAAGTCGGGCCGGGCCGAACCGCCAAGGCTGTCACGCAGGCCGTCATTTCCAAGGTCAAGGATGAGCCTCCGGAAGCACCGGGTATCCTGCCGACCTATGCCTTAAGCGGCAGTCTTACCCAAAAAAATGTGCGTTCTGCCGTTCGTCAAGCCCTGCTCCTTGCAAAGGACCATCTCCCTGAATGTCTGCCTGATTGGATCATGCGAAAAAAAGGCTTCCTTTCCCGATATGAAGCGTTGGAAGCTATTCATTTCCCACCTTCCTTGGAAAAGATGGAAGAAGCAAGAAGACGCTTTATTTTTGAGGAACTCTTCTTTATTCAGTGCGGACTCCTGCATCACCGAGCCAAGATCAAGAAAAGGAGCCTAGGTATCAAGATGGGCCATTGCGGGCCTTTGTGGCAGTCCGTTTTGGACCATTTAGGTTTTACCTTAACGGAAAGCCAAAAAAAGGCTTGGCAGGAAATCAATGATGATATGGAAAGTCCCGAACCCATGAACCGTCTCCTACAAGGTGATGTTGGTTCAGGAAAGACGGCAGTCGCTATGCTGGCGCTTGCTAAAGCGGCTGAAAATGGCTATCAAGGCTGTCTGATGGCACCCACGGAAATTCTTGCAGAGCAGCATTACCAGGAAATGCAGAAGGTCTTGGAACCCTTGGGCATTCACACAGCCCTGCTTACGGGGAGCCTGAGCCAGACGGCTCGGCGGGAGGTCTTGGAGGGACTTGCTGATGGCACCATCAAGGCAGTCGTTGGGACCTACGCCCTGATCCAGGATGCCGTTGTTTTTCATTCCTTGGCACTTGCCATAACGGATGAACAGCATCGTTTTGGTGTGGAGCAGCGCTCGCGCTTATCGGGGAAATCAAGCTATGCACCCCATGTCCTTGTCATGACAGCGACACCCATTCCACGAACCCTTGCCTTGACTGTTTATGGGGACCTTGATGTGTCCCTTATGAAAGGGCTCCCACCAGGACGCAAACCAATCAAGACCCTGTGCTATACCGATGAAAAGCGGGCCGAGGTCTATGCAGGCCTCATCCATCAAGTAAAAGAAGGGCATCAGGCTTATATCGTGGCCCCCCTTATTGAGGGATCGGACATGGTCGATGCAAAATCTGCAACAGACCTTTATGAGGAATTGACCCAGACTTTTTTGAAGGGTATTCCCTGCGGCCTCCTTCACGGACGTCTCAAAGCAGAAGAAAAGGATGCGGTCATGGCGGATTTTGTGAGTGGGAAGACCAAGGTCCTCATCGCTACAACGGTCATTGAAGTTGGGGTCAATGTGCCCAATGCAACGCTGATGATCATTGAAGGAGCGGACCGTTTTGGCCTGGCCCAGATGCACCAGCTCCGGGGCCGTGTCGGCCGTGGCTCAAGTCAATCATACTGTGTGCTGCTTACCGGTTCGAATCAGCTCCAGACTTTGGAACGTCTCCAGATTATGCGCAGCTGCAGCGATGGGTTCCTGCTTGCCGAGAAGGATATGGAACTGCGAGGGGCCGGCCAGCTTTTTGGCGTTCGGCAGCATGGACTGCCCGACCTTTATATTGCTGATATCCTTCGTGATACGGATACCCTTGTGGAGGCGCGGGAATACGCCAAACGGAGTATGGCCGATCCTCAAGGGGCCCGTTTCATTGAGGAAGGTATCGCTGCTGCCCAGTTTGATGGACGGTTTGAACAAATTTTTAATTCCTGACTGAAGGATGGATGACATGAATCGAGAAATCAATTGGAAAAGTGGAAGTTTTAAATTTGTGGCTTTCCTGCTTCTTATAGGATGCCTGCTGGCCATCCATGTTTTTGCACCGGGCGTTACGAAAAATCTGTATCATTTGGCCCGCGGCGGTAATCTTAAGGAAACAACGGACTATTTGAGAAGCTTTGGGCCTTGGGCCATTGTGGTCAGTTTTTTCCTCGATGTTCTCATCAATGCCCTCGGATTTTTACCGTCCATTTTTTTATCAACGGCAAATGGCGTCATCTTTGGTCTGCCTCTTGGCATTACCATATCCTGGTTGGCCGAAACCGTCGGTGTGGTACTTAATTTTTTTGTGCTTCGCTTTTTTTTGCGTGACGAAGCAGAAAAGCTCATTACAAAGAGCAATAACCTAAAGCGCCTTGATGAAATGAGCAGCAAGGGCGGGCTTACAGCCATGGCCCTTGCCAGGACGCTGCCTTATTTCCCGTCAGGAATCCTGACGGCGTTGGGAGCCGTGAGCCGGATGAGCGTGCGGGATTATATCATTGCCAACCTGATTGGTAAATTCCCTTCAACGGCTCTTGAAGTCGTCGTAGGGCATGATATTGTTAATTTCCGGGCCCATATGGACCGCCTTGCCGTCTTGATGACCCTTGTCATCATCGTTTATGGGGGACTCCTGTATCACCGGAAACAGAAGGAAAAGAAATCCTCCTAGGCTTGTACCGGGTTGTTGCCAATCCTTTCTTATCCTGATCATTACGGCAGTGAAACGCCTCTTAATCTGTAACTTACTATACAGATTAGGAGGCGTTTTTTACAGCCAAGGAAAGTGGAACGCGAAAAGAAGGAAAATTTCAAGAAATCAGCGAAAGAGGATATCATGAGATTTGTTACGAATAGATTCGATATAAAGGGGGCAATAACGTGAAAGAGTACACAGGTGATAAAATCAGGAACGTTGCTATTGTAGGGCACGGCGGTGCAGGGACGACTTCCCTTACGGAAGCCCTGCTTTATCGCAGCGGTGCCATCAGCCGTATGTGCAAAGTGGAGGATGGACAGACAACAACGGACTTTGAACCGGAGGAAATCAAGCGCGGTGTTTCTGTCAGTGCGACCCTTGCACCTGTTGAATGGAACGATGTCAAGATCAACTTCCTTGATACACCGGGATTTGCTGATTTCGTAGCCGAAGTAAAGGGCGCCTTCCGCGCCGTTGACAGTGTGCTTATTGTGGTCAGTGCAACGAGCGGGGTCCAGATCGGAACGGAACAGTGCTGGAATCTTGCAGAAGAAGCTGGATTGCCTCGACTGATTTTCGTCAATAAGATGGACCGTGAAAATGCTGATTTTGATCAGATCATGGATAACCTCCGGACCAAGATTGGGAAACGGGTCCTGCCGCTCCATCTGCCTTTGGGAAAGGAAGAAAATTTCTGCGGTGTCATCGATGTCTTCAATCAGAAGGCCTACCGCGGCAACGGCAATGGGGCAGATGAAATCGAAGTCCCGGATGAACTGAAGGAATGGGTCGCCGATGCCCACAGCAAGATGGTGGAAGCGGCTGTCGAAGCTGATGATGAGGTCATGGAAAAATACCTTGAAGGTGAGGAAATTCCTGACAATGTCATCATGAACTGCCTTGTTAAAGGCATTCGGCAGGGCATTATCTTCCCTGTGCTATGCGGCAGTGCGTATAAGAACATTGGCCTTGGCCGCTGTCTTAATGCCATCGTAAACTATACCTTCCCCGCCGTCCTCAATGATTATAAAGTGGAAAATCCGGCAACCGGCAAAACGGAAGTCCGCGACTCGAACGCACCTATGGCTGCCCTCGTCTTCAAGACAACGGCAGATCCTTTTGTGGGCCGTTTGAGTTTTGTCAGGGTCTTTTCCGGTGCCATTTCGGCGGACAGTACGGTCTATAATGCCAGCCGTGAGGAAATGGAAAAAGTTGGTCCTGTCTTTACCCTGCGCGGGAAGACGCAGATTCCGATGAAACAGATTGCAGCCGGTGATATTGGGGTCATTTCCCGCCTCCAGTTCACGGCAACGGGTGATACCTTAAGTGACAAGAACAATCCCGTCCTCTTTAAGCCCATTGAATTTCCTCTTCCTATGTACAGCCGGGCCATTTATCCGAAGAAGAAGGGCGATGAGGAGAAAATTGCCGGTGCCCTCACAAAACTCATGGATGAGGATCCGACCTTCATTGTAACACGCAATAATGTAACAAAAGAAACACTGATCAGCGGTATGGGGGACCAGCATCTTGAAATCATCATGGAGCGGATGACACGTAAATTTGGTGTGGAAGCAGAACTTCGTGCACCGATTGTGGAATATAAGGAAACCATCCGCGGCACGGCAGAAGTTGAGGGTAAATACAAAAAACAAACGGGCGGTCACGGTCAGTATGGTCATGTCGTGGTTCGACTTGAACCGCTGCCGCCTGGAGGAGGCTTTGAATTCGTCGATAAAATCTTCGGTGGTGCCGTACCTCGCCAGTATATCCCAGCCGTAGAAAAAGGCATGCGCGAAGCTGTTGAACACGGCGTCCTTGCTGGCTATCCTGTAGTTGATATCCGGATTACCCTTCTTGATGGCTCCTACCATACGGTCGATTCTTCGGAAATGGCCTTTAAGGTGGCGGCCAACCAAGCCTTCCAGAAAGGCTGCGCGGAAGCAAAACCTGTTCTTATGGAACCGTATTATAATCTTGATGTTTACTGTGATGAACGGGTTACCGGTGACGTTATTTCTGACCTCAACAGCAAACGGGGCCGCATCATGGGCATGCAGACTGCTGAGGATGGAAGAAGCTGTATCAAGGCCCAAGTGCCTTATGCGGAGATTCTTGATTATGCTGTTGATCTCCGTGCCTTGACCCAAGGAACGGGAACCTTTGAGATGAAGTTCGATCATTATGAGGACGTTCCGCCCAAAATGGCTGAAAAGATCATTGAAGAAGTCAAGGAAAAAGAACGAAAATAAGCTCGTCAGGGCCGCTGCTTCAAGCAGCGGCCCCTTTTTTGGAAGCTTTGTTGCGAAACCAGGCCAAATATCCTATAATCGTAAGGAAAGACCCAATATCCGAGTTATGGTAGGAGGAATATTGTTTTCATGAAAAAAATTGATCAAGAAAGCATCAATACCTTACGTTTCTTGTCCATTGATGAAGTCCAGGCTGCCAATTCCGGCCATCCCGGTCTTCCCCTTGGAACGGCTCCGCTCATGTATACGATCTGGGATCGTTTTATGAAAGTGAACCCCAAGGATCCGTCTTGGTTCGACCGCGATCGTTTTGTTCTTTCGCCCGGCCATGGTTCTGCCCTGCAGTATGCCATGCTTCATTTGGCTGGATACAAGGTCTCCCTTGATGATTTGAAACAATTCCGTCAGTGGGGGTCCCTGACCCCGGGCCATCCGGAATATGGGGTTACGCCCGGTGTCGATGTTTCAACAGGGCCTTTGGGTCATGGATTTGCCATGGCCGTAGGTCTTGCCATGGCAGAAAAGATGCTTGCTGCCCGCTACAACAAAAAAGGGTTCCCCGTGGTAGACCACTATACCTATGGCATCACAAGCGACGGCGATCAGATGGAAGGCGTTGCTTCTGAAGCGGCTTCTCTTGCAGGGACGCTAGGCCTAGGCAAATTGATTTTCCTTTATGATGATAACAAGATCACCATTGAAGGCCATACGGATATTGCCTTCAAAGAAGACGTAGGGGCGCGTTTTGCTGCCTATGGCTGGCAGGTGCTGCGAGTTTCTACCTCCGAAGACGTAGAGGAACTGGCCAAAGCCATCAAGGAAGCCAAAAAGGAAAAGAACCGTCCTTCCCTCATCATTGTTCCCACCCATATTGGTTTTGGCAGCCCGCGTCAGGATATGGCCAGTGCGCATGGCGAACCGCTGGGCGCTGAGAATGTGGCTGCAACTAAAAAAGCCGCTGGTTGGGATCCGGAAAAGTCCTTCTATGTGCCTGATGAAGTACGGACTCATTTCGAAGAAAAGATTCCGGTCGCAGAACGTAAAGAAGCTGAATGGGAAGCCCTTCTTGATGAATATGCAAAAAAATACCCCGATCTTGCAGCAGAACTGGTGGACCGCATGAATGGCAAGGTCGATCTTGATCTCAAGAAACTCATGGCAGCCTTTGCTGGTACGGAAAGCGTGGCTACGCGTGCTGCTTCCGGCACGGTCCTGCAAAGCCTTGCCGATGCGCTGCCAAGTCTGGTAGGCGGCAGTGCTGACCTTGGCCCTTCCAACAAGACTGAAATGAAGGGCAAGGGGTTCTTCTCCGCAAGAACACCGGAAGGCCGCAATATCCACTTTGGTATCCGCGAACATGCCATGGGCTGTATCGTCAATGGACTGAGCCTCCATGGCGGTCTCCTGCCTTTTGGCGCGACCTTCCTTGTCTTTGCCGATTTCATGCGTCCTGCCATCCGTATGGCCGCACTGATGGGGATTGGCAGCCATTTTGTCTTTACGCACGACAGCATCTTTGTAGGTGAAGATGGTCCGACCCATCAGCCTGTTGAACAGGCCATGAGCCTGCGGCTGATTCCCAACGTCTCCGTCATTCGTCCTGCTGATGCCCTTGAAACAGCGGCTGCGTGGAAGACGGCTTGTGAAACAAAAGACCGTCCGACCTGCCTGCTTCTCACCCGTCAGGGCATGCCCGTTCTTCATGATTATGCCAAAGTGATTGCCAAGGGTGCACCCAAAGGCGCTTATATCCTGAGCCCGTGCCCGAAAGAAGAGGACCTTAAGGCCGTCATTATTGCTACAGGCAGTGAAGTTCACCTAGCCCTCGAAGCCCAGAAAAAATTGACAAAACGTCATATCGGCGTCCAAGTCGTTTCCATGCCCAGCTGGGATCTTTTCGACAGCCAAAGCGCAGCCTATAGACGCCGCGTCCTTCCCAAAGATGTACCGGCTATTGCCGTCGAAGCAGGTGTCCGTACGGGCTGGGCCCGCTATACGGGCAGCGAGGACCGCGTCATTGGCATCGATACCTTTGGTGCCTCCGGTCCGGGTAAGACCGTCTATAAGGAATATGGATTCACCGTTGATCATATCGTTGATATGGTCCGCAAAGTAAAGTAAGGAGCCTTGCTCCTACGGTTCTTGGCGTCCTGTCAAATTGGCAGGGCGCTCTTTGTACAGGAAAGGACGACCCATCATGAAACATCTGCTCACCATTGCAGGTTCTGATTCCTCCGGCGGCGCGGGAATCCAGGCTGATCTTAAAACATTTGCTGCCCATGGCACCTTTGGAATGAGTGTCATTACTGCGGTAACAGCCCAAAATACGACGGGCGTTACAAAAATCCAAAATATAGACGCCGATGTTGTCGCCGCCCAGATTGATGCAGTCTTTTCTGATATTCGTGTCGATGCCGTCAAGGTGGGCATGGTTTCCATTACGCCCATCATCGAGACCATTGCAGAAAAGATGAAAGTCTATGTACCTTCCTATCTTGTTGTCGATCCGGTCATGGTGGCCACAAGCGGAGCCTATCTTCTTGAGGAGACAGCCCGGCGGACCCTATTGGAAAAACTCCTGCCTCTTGCTTCAGTCATCACGCCGAATATGATGGAAGGAGAAGTCCTGTCAGGCATGACAATCCGCTCAAAAGACGATATGGAAAAGGCAGCCCATGCCATCTTGGATGCCTGCGGTGCAGCTGTGCTCCTTAAGGGCGGGCACCTTGCCCAGACTGCCGATGACTATCTTTTGGAAAAAGGTGGGCGCGGAACATGGCTGTTTGGCCGTCATATCGATAACTCCAATACGCATGGAACGGGCTGCAGTTTATCGTCCGCCCTTGCTTCAGAATTGGCTTTGGGCCACACCCTTCCAGAAGCGGCTCAACTTGCCAAGGACTATGTGGCACTCGGCATTGAGCATGGCCTTCCTGTCGGTCATGGGCACGGCCCTATCCATCACTTTGTCTCTCTTTATGAAAAGGCAGGGATTGGGAAATGATGCCCCTTGAAAAGGCCTTTTGCTCCATCAGTGAGGCCATGCGGTCCCATCATCCGTTGGTTCATCACATAACAAATTATGTGACGGCCGGATTCTGTGCGGATGCGGCCCTTGCCATTGGGGCATCTCCCATGATGGCTGACGAGGAAGGGGAAATGCCCGCCATCTCACAGCTTTCTGACGCTTTGGTCCTCAATTTGGGAACTATGAATGAACGAACCTATGGCGCCATGAAAAAAGCCCTTGTCGGAACCGCTGCCTGTGGACGGCCTATCCTGCTTGACCCTGTTGGGGTCATGTCGTCGTCCTTCCGCTTTGATGCGGCCCGTACCCTGCTTCAGACTGGGGCCATCACGGTCATCAAGGGCAACAGTGCCGAAGGAAAGGCCCTCCTTTCTTGGCAGGGCGAAGGGGGAAAGGGCGTGGATTCCCTTTCTGATGACCATCCGGAACGGATTGCCAAAGCTTTGGCCTGCAAGTTTCACTGCACGGCTGCTGTAACGGGTGCCACTGATGCTGTAAGCGACGGAACCGTAACTTATCTGGCTCATAATGGAACGGCTTATCTGGGCCGGATTACGGGGGCTGGCTGCATGACGGGAACGCTTATGGCGGCAGCCCTGGGAGTCTATCCTGAATCCCCCCTTTATGCTGCCCTATGGGGCCTTACGGTCATGAATACGGGAGCTGAACTTGCGGAAAAGGACGTTCCCGGCCCTGGGACCTTCCGGGCCCATTTGATGGATGCCATCAGCCAACACGAGGGGCATAGGCTTTATAACCTTTTTAAAGGAGGGCCAGCAAAATGAAACGAACCATTGATTACAGCCTCTATTTGGTCACGGACCGAAAGGTGACGGACAAAAAGGGCCGCGATTTTTATGAAGCTGTCGAAGAAGCCCTCCAAGCGGGCATTACTTTGGTCCAGCTGAGGGAAAAGGACGTGACGACGGAAGAACGTATTGCCATTGGCCGCAAGGTCAAGATCCTGTGCGACCACTACGACGTACCGCTTCTTGTCGATGACGATATTGCCTGCGCCAAGGCCATCGGCGCTGATGGGGTCCATTTGGGACAAAGCGATGAATCCCTTGCCCGGGGACGGCAGGAATTAGGAAATGATGCCATCATCGGTATTTCTGCCCATAACCTTGAAGAGGCGCAGGCGGCCCTTCGTGGCGGCGCCGATTACCTCGGCGTGGGCGCCCTTTACCCAACAGAGACTAAAAAGGATGCGTCCTGTCTAGGCCTCGGTCCCTTCCGGGAAATCATTGCGGCCATTTCCCTTCCCATTGTTGGAATCGGCGGTATCGGTAAAAAGGAATTCCCGGAAGTCATGAAGTGCGGGGCCGCAGGCTGCGCCATGATCAGTTCTATTCTCGGCGCCGAAGACATCACAGCAACGGTAAAGGCCATGAAGATGGCCTATGAGGCTCTGCGCAAAGGGGAGTAGCCTATGCGGGAAAAAAGAAAGATTGAACGTTTGGGGCGGAAGGCCATTACCGCTTTTACAAAACGCCTGACTGATGAAATCTTCCTGTTCATCGAGCGCGACCCGGCCCTTTTGAAGGAATACAAGGAAGCGGTGAAAACCTATTCGGCCCACAGCGTCAATGCAACCTTGGGCAAGATGATTGCCGAAGCTTATGGCCTAGGCAATCTCCAAAAGGAAAGCAATCCGGACAGTGCGCTCTTAAAGCGTTATACCTGTCATTATGTCTATTGGGATCGCAACAAGGAAGAAAAGAAACGGCGGGAACAGGAACAGGAAAAGGATCTGGGACTTTTTGGCAGAAGCAGACGGAAACGCAGGAAAAAGTCTGTCAAAAAGCCTCGTGTGGCGTCTGCTCCGTCCCTTGAAAAGAATCTCTTCGATGGGTCAGGACATGACCCATCAGTATCATGATAAAGGATCCGTGGAGGAAGTTCTCCTCCCACATTCCTTTTTCCTAGGAGGGAAAAAGCTTCATGCAGGATGAGACGCTGTTTGCCAAAAGGATCCGCATTGGCAGACTTTATGATGTATATGGGAGTCTTCTTACGGTGCGGCAGCAAAAAATCATGGAACAGTATTTTTATGATGACCTGTCCCTTGGCGAGATTGCTGATGCCGGCGGAACAAGCCGGCAGGCTGTCTATGATCTCTTAAAGCGAGTAGAGGAGTCCCTTGAAAAGTATGAAAAGAAGCTCCGCGTCCTCCAAAAGGAAGAATCCATGCAGTTTGAACTGCGGGGGGCCCTCCATCTCCTGGGTGCGCTCAAGGAAGAAGGACTAGGGGATGAACGGCTTCAAAAAATTGAAGACATCATCCATAAGGTCATGGGTGATGCATGAAAATCAGGTGTCAAGGGAAAATACTTGACACCTTGCTGTTTATCCGCTATACTACATAAGTCGGTAAAGGACCTAGAGGTCCCACGGCCAGACAGAAAGCAGGTACACCATGGCTTTTGAAATGCTGACCGATAAATTGACGGCAGCCATCCAAAAGATTCGCGGCCAAAAGACCGTTACGGAGCAGGACCTTAAGGAAACCTTGAGGGACGTGCGGTTGGCCCTTTTGGAAGCAGATGTCAATTTCAAGGTTGTCAAGGAATTTACCACAAAGATCAAGGAACGGGTGCAAGGTCAAAAAATTGATCCTAACCTGACCGCTGGTCAATATATCGTCAAAGTCGTCCACGAGGAACTGATAGCCCTTTTAGGCGGGGAACAGAGCAAGCTCCAATTTTCCTCGAATCCACCTACGGTGATCATGCTTGCCGGGCTTCAGGGTGCAGGTAAGACTACTTCCATCGGAAAGCTGGCCAATTACCTCCGCAAAAATGGAAAGAAGCCGCTCATGGTTGCTGGTGACGTTTATCGTCCCGCTGCCATTACCCAGCTCGAAGTCATTGGAAAGGAACTGGACATGCCAGTCTTTTCCATGGGCAGTGAGGTCTCCCCTGTGACGATTGCCCAAGAGGCCATCAAAAGGGCCAATGCCCTTTTGTGCGATACGGTCCTCATCGATACAGCCGGGCGATTGCATATTGATGAAAAGCTCATGGATGAGCTGAAAAACATCAAAACCGCGGTTCATCCAGATGAAATCCTTCTTGTCGTCGACGCAATGACGGGACAGGATGCCGTGACGGTTGCAGAGGCCTTCAATAAAGCCCTTGGGATTACGGGCCTTATTGTGACGAAACTTGATGGCGACGCTCGCGGTGGTGCTGTTCTCAGCGTCAAATCCGTAGCCGATTGCCCGGTGAAGTTTGTAGGTATGGGTGAAAAGCTGGATGCACTCCAGCCATTTTATCCGGACCGCATGGCTTCCCGCATCCTTGGAATGGGGGATGTCCTATCCCTCATAGAAAAGGCCCAAGAGGCCATTGATGTTGATTCGGCCAAGAGACTGGCTGAGTCAATGAAACATAACGAGTTCACCCTCGATATGTTCCTTGACCAAATGAAACAGGTCAAGAGGCTGGGTTCCTTGGAATCCATCCTGAGCATGATTCCCGGCATGGGAAAATTCAGCAAGCAGTTTGAAGGCGTGGATCTTGATGGCAAGGAAGTCCGCAGGTTGGAGGCCATCATCACGTCCATGACTCCGAAGGAGCGGCAGAATCCCCGCATTATCAACGGGTCCCGTCGTAAGCGCATTGCCGCGGGCTGTGGCCAGCGTGTCCAGGATGTCAATCGCTTGCTCAAGCAGTTTGAAGAGAGCAAGAAGCTCATGAAGACCATGCAGGGGATGAACAAGTATGCACGGAAAGGCAGATTCAAACTGCCTTTCATGCAATAAATCAAATTCCTTTAAGGAGGTGAAAATTGTGGCAGTAAAAATTCGTCTGAAACGTATGGGTGCTAAGAAAAGACCCTTCTATCGTATCGTTGTTGCCGATGAACGCGCTCCGCGTGATGGCCGCATCATTGAAACGGTTGGGACCTACGATTCCAACGTCGATCCTGCTGTTGTAAAGATTGATGAGGAAAAGGCTCTGAGCTGGATGATGAAAGGCGCACAGCCGACGGATACGGTTCGCTCCATGTTCAGCAAGGAAGGCCTCATGACCAAACTGGCTGACAAGAAGGCTGCGAAATAAGGAGGAGACCTATGAAAGAGATAGTTGAAGTCATTGCTAAGGCTATCGTCAATCATCCCTCCGAGGTGCAGGTGGAGGAAGAAAGGCGTGGTTCCACTGTCGTTCTTAAACTCCACGTGGCACCCGATGATATGGGTAAGGTCATCGGCAAGCAAGGCCGGATTGCAAAAGCCATCCGTATGGTCATGAAGGCCGCGGCCACCCGTGAAAATGTCAAAGTGATCGTCGATATTGATTAAAGGTGGGCAAACCATGGATAAAATGATCGTAAAAGTCCCTGTAACCATTAAGGCGAAGGTGACGGAAGATCTGAAGGCACAACTGATTGCCGATATGAAACGCCAGGTCCAGGCTGCTGAACTTGATTTTGAACGGTTCCAATTCAGTGCCAAAAAGGCCTTGGATAACAATGCCGGCGCCGCTCCCCAGCTGGTTGCCAGCATGCGGGACCAGATTGAATACGAAAAGAACCAACGTGGCCATGCTCTCCAGGAGCTTAAAGATAAACTGGAACGAGCAGAAAACCTCGAAATCGGTAGCGAAATCGGTCACGGCACATTGGAGCGTTCCGTGGAAATTACCATAGGGTCCGATCTGGAAGCCCTCATGGGCGCTGAAATTGTCGTTGAAGACGGCAAGGTCATTGCATTTCGGGCGTGATGACCATGGAACAGCAAATTGTGATTGGCAAAATCGTCGCCCCGCATGGTGTGCGGGGCGAATTTCGTATCATGCCCCTGACCGACCAGCCGCAGCGCTATGCCAAGATGAAGATTGTCCATCTTGATGATGGACGGGATCTCACGGTTGTTTCCGTTCGGCAGCATAAAAATGTCTATCTCATGATGGTGAAGGAAATCACCAATATGGACGAAGCCGAAGCCCTGCGGGGCCGTCAGCTTGTCATTTCCCCCAAGGAACTTCCTCCCTTGCCGAAAGGACAGTTCTATGTGCGGGATATCTTGGGATTTGCTGTCGAAAGTCCTGACGGGGAAGCCTTTGGCACCGTAAAGGATGTCATTTCCCCGGGCAGTACCGATGTTTTTGTGATTGCTTCCCCGACAGGCGAGGAGATTCTCCTTGCCGCCATCAAGGAGAACATCCTTACCATCGATTGGGCAGAGCATAAGGTTGTTGCTAAACTGCCGGAGTGGATTTGATGAAATTTGTTTTTATTACCTTGTTCCCTGAACTCATTGCAGGCGCCGCTTCCGTGAGTATCTTGGGACGGGCCCAAAAAGAAGGCCTCATTGAGGTTCTTTGCGTCAATCCCCGTGATTATGCGACGGACCGCCACCGCAGCGTTGACGATACAACCTGCGGCGGCGGTGCCGGCATGGTCCTGCGTGTGGACACATATCTGGCGGCTCTTGAAAAAGCCAGGTGCCTTGCCCCGGATGCACTTGTGGCTGCGCTGACGCCTGTAGGTGAAACTCTTTGCCAAGCACGCGTCACCGCTCTTTCCCGAGCTGGCCGGGATCTTATTTTTCTTTGCGGCCATTATGAAGGGTTCGATGAGCGGATCCTAGAGGAAGCTGATCTGCGCCTATCCGTAGGGGATTTTGTCATGACAGGCGGTGAATTACCCGCGCTTTCCGTTATGGACGCGGTCGCTCGTTTCGTGCCAGGCGTTCTGGGAAAACTGGTGAGCGCCGAAGAGGACTCTTTTTCCGGTTCCCTTTTGGAGCATCCTCAGTACACGCGGCCCATTTCTTATGAGGGGAAAAAAGTGCCGGATATTCTCCTATCTGGAGATCACGAAAAGATTGGTGCCTGGCGCCGTAAGAAAGAATTTGAAGCCACGCTCCAGCACCGTCCGGATCTTTTTTCGACAATGACGTGGCAAAAAGGAGACGGCCGGCTCTTTCTTGAGATGCTTGGAGAACGGCACAAAAAATAGGGCAGCTGCAGCCCATACCAGGGCGGCTAAGCGTAAAATGTTTCTCGGTAGGGAAAAATAGTCCTTGCAAAATAAAGGGG
>UPXT01000030.1 GCA_900538365.1 uncultured Acidaminococcus sp.
CTGCTTCGCGTTTTTCCTAGCATCTGGGCCAATCTGGAGCCATATTCGAAAAAGGGGCATAAGAAGTGCAAAAAGAGACTGCGAAAAATGAATCACGCATTTTTCACAGTCTCCCCTGAATCAGGCTTCTTCGTCGTGATCTTTGATAAGACCAGCGTCTTTTTTCTTTTTATAGACAAGGTAGTAGGGTGCGATGACAAGGATCCCGCCAAGGCCCCAGACAAGCTGCATCGGTTTGGCATTGGAGAGCATCCAGAGACTCGTTACAAAGGCAACGACCGGAACAAAGATACCGCCGGGAATCTTATAGGTCCGTTCCCTGTCCTTCCACTTGCGGCGGAAGACAATGACCGAAAGGACCGTCGGCAGGTACTGGGTGAACCGGCTTACGGCACTGATGGCGGCAAGGGTCGTAAAGCTGCCGCTCCAGGCAAGAAGGATGCTGAGAACGGCAACGACGACGCTTGATGCCCACGGCGTGCCCCAGCTCGTGCGCCGATTGAGAAAAGCCGGCAGCATACCGTCTTCAGCAAGGGACGTGCACGCCCGCGGTGCAATGAAGGATTCAGCAAGATTGATGCCGCCCATACTAAAGAGCGTTCCAATCAGGATGAAGTAAGCGCCAATGGGTCCAACGGCGCGGCCAAAGGCAGTCTGGATAGGAGCTTTGTCCACTGCAAGATCCGGTCCCAAGATGCCAATGGAGATCCCCACGACAAGCATATAGATGATGGTAACAATGATCATGGTCAGGATAATGCCCCGAGGCAGGTCCTTTTTAGGATCCTTGAAGTCTTCAGCAGCAACCGCAATGGCTTCAAATCCCGTGTACGCAAAGAACATGGTAATAGCGGCATTGGCAAAAGCTCCGTCAGCCATGTGGGTCGGAACAAAAGGCGTGAAATTGCTGCCATTGACAAAAAACAGGCCCACAGCAATGAAGACGCACAAAGGAACCAATTTGGATATGGTCATGATGTTATTGAGGATCTTTGAAATCTTGACCCCTGCAATATTCATGATGGTGAGCCCGCCAATGAGCACAGCGGCAATGAGGTTCTTCATGGTGTCGCCGGCAAAAACCGGGAAGGCCGCGCCCAGTGCCGTCGCAAAGCCAACGGCCATAGCCGCCCAGGCAATGATGGTCACAACGAGCTTCAGCACGCCCACTTCATAGCCGACAAAATCCCCGAAAGCGGCCTTGGCATAAAGGTACGGGCCCCCATTCCGGGAAAAGAAACCGGCAACTTCCGCAAAGCAAAGAGCAAGGCAGCCAGCAAGAAACGCATCAAAAAGAAGGATTAGGAGACTTGATGGTCCCATCAGGGCATAGGCCCGGTTTGGCAGAAGAAAGATCCCCGTCCCGATGATCCCGTTGATGCCGAGAAGGACAATGCTCCAAAGACCAAATTTATCTTTTTTATCTGTTCCCATGGCGCGCCTCCGCTTCCTTGATAAAGTCCACAAATAGGTTCCGTGCAGGCTCACTGTGAATGGACATCATTTCCGGATGGAACTGATAGGCCATGAGATAGCTTTCTCCCGTCCCCTGCAGGGATTCCACGGTACCATCCTTGGCACGGGCCGTAACAAGAAGTCCTTGGCCCACTTCGTGCACGGTTTGGTGGTGATGGCTGTTCGTGACCCATTCCGTACGGCCAAGCAGGGAAGCCAGCCGACTTTGGGGATCGATTTCAATGGTATGTGTTGCCGTCGCTGGATCCTGGTTCTGGGAATGCTTCACAAAGGAATTGGGATCCTTGGAAAGATCCTGATAAAGCGTCCCTCCGTGTGCTACATTGATGATCTGCAGACCGCGGCAGATCCCGACAACAGGGATTTTCCGTGCTTCTGCCCGCTTAAGGAGCAGCATGTCAAAATGATCCCGTTCCGGCCACACCGCACCAATCTGCCGGCAAGGTTCTTCCCCATAAAGGAGGGGATATACATCGTGTCCGCCCGATAAAAGAAGCCCGTCGACGCGGTCCATAAGAGCTTCTGCGACATCATCCTCTTCATTGAAGGGAATGATGAGGGGGATACCGCCCGCTTCCGTAACAGAACGGACATAATCGTGGTTCACATAGCTTCGATGATAACCCGGAAATTGCCCGCCGCCATCAACCATATGGCTGCCAGAGATCCCGATAACCGGTTTTGCTGTCATAGGAGTTCATCTTCTTTCTTAATTTATTTGTATATTTTTTATTCTAACACAACAAAATTGTGAAGAAAATGAAAAATTTCTTTATTTAACAAAGATTGTGAAAAGAGTGTTCAAAGACGGGCTGCTCCGTCCTTACTTATTGCGAAAAAGGGCATTGGCATAGCTTACGGCCGCAACGGCATTTCCTGCATAGGCATCCGCACCCAGTTCCTCTGCATACTCTTTGGTCATGACGGCGCCGCCAACAATGATACGGCACCCCGGGGCCTTCTTGCGAAGCTGCTGGATGGTTTCTGCCATGGAGCCCAAAGTCGTTGTCATGAGAGCCGAAAGGCCCACAAGCTTTACATCCCGTTCCAAGGTCTTTTTCACGATGGCCTCGGGCGGCACATCCTTGCCAAGATCAATGACATCATAGCCATAGTTTTCAAGAAGCACCTTGACAATATTTTTCCCAATATCGTGGATGTCTCCCTTCACCGTAGCGACAATGACAGGGTCGCCTTTTCCCCGATCCGTACCCTTTTGGAGCATCGCTTGCTTGATGATTTCAAAGCCTGCTTTGGCCGCGTCGGCACTCATGAGGAGCTGGGGCAGGAAGAGGCTCTTTTTTTCAAAGGCGTCGCCCACGCGGTTAAGGGCTGGAATCATATACTCATTGATGATGGAAAGTGCGTCCCTTCCTTCATCCAAAAGCGCTGCAACCGCCGTCTCAGCCGGTGAGATGAGGCCCTTTTCAATCGCTTCGTCAAGGGCATAGCGGCCTTGTTCGCCGCTGTCTTTTTTGGTGGCCGGGGCATGGGTTTCCCTTTTTTCTGTTGGCAGATCCGCAAAATAGGAAACATAGGCCTTGCAGCTTGTGTCGTACCCGCTCAAGGCGCCATAGGCAAGATAGGTTTCCATCATCGGTGCTGAATTGGGATTGATGATGCCTGCCGAAAGGCCCAGCTGCATAGCCGAGGCAAAAAAGGCACTGTTGACAGCGTCCCGCTGCGGAAGGCCAAAGGAAATATTCGAAACCCCCATGACCGTCTTGAGTCCTGCCTTTTTGAGCGTAGCGATGATGGAAAGGGCAATCTGGGCATTTTGTCCCCCCGTGCTGATGGTCATGGCAAGGGGATCAAGAAGCAGTGCCTTTTCGGAAAGCCCCGCCTTTTTGGCGCCCTCAATGACGCGGCGTGCGCTTTTGAGCCGGCCTTCCAGCGACTCCGCAATCCCGTCATCATCAAGACAAAGTCCAACCACCATTGCCCCATACTTCTTTGCTAGGGGCAGGACTGACGAAAGGGAACTTATCTTGCCATTTACGGAATTAAGCAGAGGCCGTCCGTTATAAAGGCGCAGGGCCCGTTCCATGGCTTTGATATCCCCCGTGTCGATCTGGAGCGGCAGGGGCGTAATGGACTGAAGGGTCCGAACCGCCTTTTCAAGGAGGTCCGGTTCATCAATACCGGGTACGCCGACATTAACGTCAAGGACCTGGGCTCCTTTGTCAATCTGCTCCAAGGCAAGCTGGCACACATAATCCATATTGCCGGCCTTAAGGGCTTCTTTGAGCCGTTTTTTCCCCGTCGGATTGATGCGCTCGCCAATGATGACAGGCATACGGTCAAAACAAACGGGGGAACCATAGCCGGTAATGCATTCCGGGGCCCCTGTCCGTTTTTTCGGAATCGGCAGGTCGCCGCAGCTTTCAGCAAGGGCCTTGATGTGCTGGGGCGTTGTCCCACAGCAGCCGCCCAAAAGGGCTGTCTGGGGGGCAAATTCCAGCATGGTTGCGGCAAATTCCTCCGGTCCCACCTCAAAATGCGTGATGCCGTTGTGCGTGATAGGAAGACCGGCATTCGGGTTGACCGCTAGAGGCAGGTCTGTTGCCGCAAGGGCGCGGGGCACAAGGCGGCTGATTTCCTTGGGTCCCAGCCCGCAGTTGAAACCAACAGCCGAAGCTCCCAGGGAGGAAGCAACAATCATGGCCGTTTCCACATCAGCGCCGCTTAGGAGCTTTCCTTCTTCGTCGAACGTAAAGGTCACCACAAAAGGCAGGTCGGAATGTTCCTTTACGGCTAGGATTGCCGCTTTGGCCTCATAGGTATCACTCATGGTCTCAATCAGGACAAGGTCAGCACCGGCTTTTTTCCCTGCTTCGACCGCTTCCGCGTAAAGGGACACAGCCTCTTCAAACGGAAGGTCTCCATAGGGCTGGAGAAGCTTTCCTGTCGGTCCTAGGTCAAGGGCCACACAGCCTTTCTCGCCGCAAGCCTGGAAGGCCTTTTGGGCAAGTTTCACCGCTGCCGTAACAAGAGTCGAAACCTCCGGCGTACCATGGGCCTTTCCAAATTTGAGGCCATTGCAGCCAAAGGTATTGGTCTTGATGATTTGGGCCCCTGCCCTGATATAGGCTTCGTGGACGCCTTGGATCACATCAGCATGGCTCAGGTTCCACAGTTCCGGCAGCTCGCCCGGCATAAGCCCCGCGCTTTGGAGCATGGTTCCCATGCCGCCATCAAAAAACAAGCGTTCCTTTTCTAACCGTTCTCGAATCTCCATCGTCAAGGTTCCTCTTTCCGGAAAGGACAGTTCAAGGCCGTACAGGCATTGCACGAGCCATGACGATCATCCGGTTCCTTTCTGGTTTCATTTTGTAGGCCGTGGTCGATGCCAATCACAGCCGTTACGGACTTGATAGGCGCCATTAGGCCTCCTGCCGTCAAGGTTAGGCCGATTTTCTTAGGCAGCTCCAAGAGGCGAAAAATCTTTTCCTGCTCCGTAAGCGGCCAATCCCCATACCCTGGAGAAAATTGTGTCCGGTAGGTAAACTCAGCAGATAACTTTCCCTTCCATGCCGCTTCCAGCTCGTCACAGTAACTTTCAATAAGCGCTGCACCAACGGCTTGAGCCGCGGCTCCATAGGCAATCCGCTGCAGACTGAGGCGTCGGATGCCGATATCAAAGCGGCTGCCCAAGGTGGCCCCAAAAAGGATCACTTCCGTGCAGCCCAAAAGGTGTTTGGCAAGCTGGCTGCTTTCAAAGACCGTACCGCCCGCAAGTTCCACGCGGCCCATCCTGCCGTCACAAGGGGGCGTGACGCGGCAGGAAAGACGCCGTTTCACGGAACGCGGCTGGACTTCGTTGCGAAGGGCGATAAACGCTTCATCAACAAGGCGCGCCGCTTCCCGATCATCTTTTTTGGCACCGAAATAGCGAACGGCTTCCTTTTCATCAAAGGGAATCTTTACTTGTGCCATCTTGGACTCCTTACAATTTAATGACTTCCGAAAGAGAACGGCGGATGCCGCCAATGACTTCCGGTTTATTCATAGTATAAACATGGATATGGTTGAATCCGTTGGCAATCAGGTCCATGATCTGACCCGTCGTATACGCCATCCCCGCCTGGCGCAGGGCCTCCGGATGATCACCAAAGCGCTCCACCACGGCCCGCAGCTTGCTGGGAATGGGCGTTCCACTGAGGGTAAAGATGCGTTCCACCTGCTTTGCGTTCGTAATCGGCATGACGCCGGCCACAACAGGAACACGGACCCCTTTGGCCAGGAGCCGATACATGAAGTTATAGAACATCTCATTATCGAAGAACATTTGAGTCACGAGAAAATCGCAGCCTGCCTCCACCTTGCGTTTCATGTTCTCCAAGTCTTCATCCAGCGTCCGCGATTCAGGATGCCCCTCAGGATAAGTAGCACAGCCCACGCAGAAATCTCCCGTTTCCTTGATGAAGCGGACGAGGTCGCTGGCATGGGGAAAGTCTGACTCCGGCAGTTCGTCCATCCCTTGAGGACGGTCACCACGCAGGGCGAGGACATTATCAATACCGCCTGCTTTCATGTCGTGAAGGACGCGGGCAATGCCATCTTTTCTTGCGCCGATACAAGTTAGATGCGCCAAGGCCGGGACCCCGCTCCGCTCGACCTCGGAGGCAATCGCAAGACTCTTGCCGACTGCGGTGCCGCCAGCGCCGTAGGTGACACTCATATAGTCCACCCCATCGATGGCAATGGCATGGACAATATCCATGGCATTTTGCAGTTCTGTTCCCTTTTTAGGCGGGAAAAGTTCGCATGATATGGTTACTTTGGGACTTTCTAGAAGTTCCTTGATTTTCATGGCTGGGCCCCCTTCTCTTACAATGTCCCTATTGTAATACAAAGAAAAAAGATAGGCAATGAAAAAAGGAAAAAAGTAACAGGTTGTCTGCAAGGATGCTCCTTCTGCGTTTTTATCGTAAAAACCAGGACGCAGGCACAGAAGGCACACCATGCGGTTCCATAAAAAAAAGACGGAAGACACGTCAAAAAACCGTGCTCCGTCTGATCACCAAGAGAAAATGGCGTCATTTCAGGGAATCCATCTCCCTCACCAAGGGCCGCGTTCCAGGCTCCCCCAGTCCCTCCAGTCCATACATGGTAAACCGTAGGAGCTGGAGCTGCAGCTCGTACCATTCCGTATTCTTGCACCAGCCAATCTTCTTATTGACGGCCATGGACCCGTTGATGATGCTCCAAAAGATGTTTTCCGTGATATGGGCCGGAATGCCCCCTTTTTCTGCCATATAAGCAATGAAATGGCCTTTTTCCATAGCGAAGATTTTTTCCATCATGAGAGGCAAAATCGTATCATCCTTCATGAGAGGATGGTATTTGGGAATATCGATGAGGCGATGACAAGGCGGCAGGCGGTCATTATAAGCCTTAAACACAGCAAGGTCATTTTGCCGGACCACATCCCATAGATCCTCAAAAGACTCATGACAGGTTCGATCCGTTATGGAATCCAAAAAAATAAGCGCGTCATTCATGATGTCATCGACCAAATCATAGATATCAAGATAATGGGCATAGAAGGTCTCTCTTGTGATTCCAGCCTTTTGGCAGAGAGCCGTAATCCGGATCTTCAGGAAAGGTTTCTTTTTCAGCATAACCAAAAAGGTATCCTTAATATGATTGCGTGTGCTCTTTGTCCGCACGGGAAGCATCTTTTCGCTCATGGTCGTCCCTCCTTGATTCCATTATACCATCGTCAGGATAAGGAATAGGGATTTACTATACAAAATTCGAAATCTGTCTGTTGATAACAGATATTTATTCCTGATAAGATGTACATACAACAAACCCTAGTAAATAAGGAGGTTATCATCATGAATGAACTTTACAAAAACTTTAATGGAGACGCTCCGAAAATCGATCCAAAGGATGCGGTTATGCTCCTCATCGACCATCAGAGCGGTCTTTTCCAGTGCATCAACGATATGGATTTCAAAAGGGTCCGCGACCATGCCATTGCCCTTGCAGAAGCAGCCACCCTTGCCGGCATCCCGGTCATTACGACGGCATCCGTTCCCCAAGGCCCCAATGGTCCGCTCATTCCTGAAATCCACCAGGCAGCTCCCCATGCCGTCTATGTTCCTCGCCGCGGTGAAATCAACTCCTGGGACTGCCCTGCCTTTGTCGAAGCCGTAAAGAAAACAGGCCGCAAGACCCTCATCATTGCCGGTACCGTCACAAGCGTCTGCCTCGCCTTCCCGGCCATCAGCGCGGTTCGTGATGGCTACAAAGTTTTTGCCCTGCCTGATGCATCCGGCACCTATTCCAAGATGGCTGAAGAAATTTCCCTCGCCCGGATGGTCCAAGCCGGTGTCATTCCTATGGACACGTCTTCTGCCATTGCCGAAATCCAGCAGACCTGGCATCGTGACGACTGGGAAAAATGGGCCAACGTCTGGGCTCGGATTTTCACGAACTACGGACTTCTGCTTGAAAGCTATGCTAAGGCCGTCGAAGTCACAAAAACAGGCGAACCCATGGACAGCCTGCGCGAAGACTAAGTCTCTATTGATTCATTCCCCGCACACGGGGTCTTTCTCTCTCGGAACAAAAAGTTCCTTCCTCTTCCTAGGGGAAGGAACTTTTTTATTATGATAAAAATAAAAAAGGCCGCTTCACGCAGCTCTTGACGGCAGCAATGAGTAGAGCCGCTCCACTTGGCGTCTATGCCACTCCTGCCCCCCTTTCGCCTATAGCTGTCCAAGCGTGAGCGCTTTTTGCGAAATACGACAGGAGCCCATTGTATCCATGGAATCTTCCCTTCCATGGATACAATGGGCTCACTAGCTGCCTCAAATCGAAGCCATTTCTGCTCTATCTAAAAAACTCACTTACTCAGTCCAACCACCAATTTTTCCAGCACATCCACCATGGTTTCCAAGGATTCCTGGGGAATGAATTCATAACGGCTGTGGAAAAGGTAACCGCCCGTCGAAAGGTTCGGACAAGGCAGTCCTTTATGGCTGAGACGCGCACCGTCCGTACCGCCGCGGATAGGCTGCACGATGGGTTTCACCCCGCAGGCTTCAAAGGCATGACGGGCTTCATCGACCAGTTCCATATGATTTTCGATGATAGGACGCATATTGGCATAGGAGTCACGGATGGAGACCGTTACGACACCACTTCCCCATTTTTCGTTCAGCTCCCTGCCAATTTCTTCAATTTTTCTTTTCTGGGCAGCAAATTTTTCAGCGTCATGTTCGCGCAGGAGGTATTTCATTTCGCAGTGCTCGCAGCTGCCTTCGATGGAAGACAGATGGTAGAATCCTTCATACCCTTCGGTATAAACAGGCTGCTCTTTTTCCGGCAGCAAGGACTGGAATTCACAGCCCACGGCAGCCGCATTGATCATCTGATCCTTGGCACTTCCCGTATGGACGCTCACGCCCTTGATGGTGATGGTGGCCGTAGCCGCGTTGAAGTTTTCATATTCCAGTTCACCCAAGGCTCCGCCGTCAACGGTATAAGCAATCTGGGCACCAAATTTTTCAAGGTCGAAGAACTTCGTCCCTTCCCCGACTTCCTCATCCGGTGTAAAACCAATGCGGATTTTTCCATGTTTAGGGGCATCTGGGCGAAGAAGACGCTCGGCAAGGGTCATGATTTCAGCCACACCGGCTTTGTCGTCAGCCCCCAAAAGAGTCGTTCCATCCGTCACAATGAGCCGTTTTCCCTTGACTTCATTGAGGCAGGGAAAAACACTTGGCGTCATGACGATATCCTGCTCCTTGTTAAGGATGATATCGCCCCCCTGATAATCCACGAAGGCAGGATGGATCGGGCCGCCGCTTACAGCATTGCTCGTATCAAGATGGCTGATAAGGCCAATGGTAGGCCCCTTCTCACTGGTCGCGGGGATGGTCCCCATGACATAGCCATATTCATCTTGGATTACATCCGTAAGGCCCATAGCTTTCATTTCTTCCGCGATCTGGGCTCCCAGGACTTTTTGGTTCGGACTGGATGGGTACACGTCGGCATCATCTACGGAAGTTGTGTTGACAGCGATGTACTTCAGGAAGCGTTCGGTTGCAGTGGTCATGTTTTTTGTCTCCTTTTCTGCTGTAATGTGAAATCAGTTCCCCTCAAATTAGCCCTGGTCAAGCAATGGAAATTAGGCTTGGGCGTCAAATAGCGGCAGGTTTTCTAGGGTCACGATGTCCTTGCGGTTCATGGCGTCCCCTTCAGCGAGGATGGCCATGCGCCCAATCACCGTGCCGCCCGCTTTTTCGATGAGTTCTTCCAAGGCCTTGATGGAACCGCCCGTACTGATGACATCATCCACAAGAAGGACCTTCTTGCCGCGGACAAGGGCAATATCCTCATCTTGAAGGACAAGGATCTGTTTTCCCTTGGTTGTAATGGAGTGATCTTCAACAATGATAGGATTTTCCATATAAGCCTTGATGGACTTTCGGGCAATGGCATAACGCGGCATGCCCATGAGGCGCGCCATTTCATGAACCAAGGGAATGCCCTTGGTTTCAGCGGTCACCATAATTTCTGTTTCCGGCGGCACGCGTTTGACAAGTGCTGCCGCGGCCTTTCCCACAAGCTCCACATCACCTAGGATGACAAAGCCTGCAATGGCCAGTTTGTCATTGACATTGAGGATTGGAAGTTTTCTTGTTACACCTGCGACGTGCAGTTCATAAAATCGGTCAGCCATTTATATGTATGCCCCTTTCATACCAAAAGTGGTCCCTTTCCCCTTCCTTACGGCGGGAGGTGTCCCTTCATCGATTGATCATGCCAGCTGCGTTTGGTTTGGACTCAGGCAGCAGCCTTTTTGCCTTGTGGGAAGATGGGTTCCCAAAGATTGTTGTTAAAAAAAACCGCACGCAAGCCGCCTTCTTTGATTTTTCATTCAGCGTCTATGCCAAAGGCAGGTGGGACTTTCACACGCGGGAACAGTCAAGTTATCCACGATAAAATGTTCCCATTCATGGGCCTTTTCAGTACAGTGAAGAAAGTTATTCACCAAATTGAAGGTTATCCACAATCCCTGTGGATAACCCTGTGTATAACCTATGATCTAAAAGACGGAATGACCTTTCTATTGTTTCCACCGCTATCCTGGGGGAAAAATAGAAAAAAGGCCGCGTCTTTATTCAGGACGGGCCTTCCGTTCGGAAACCCTTACAAGTCTTCCACCATGTGGGGCGGCATGCTCCACTCCACCAAAACGCCCGTATTGACCCAAAGGCGGGTCAATACCTGCTGGCAGTCCTTCCAACTGTCACGAGCAAGGAAGGTCCGCTCTTCGAAATGATAGGTACAGGCGTCAATAGGAACTTCCATCTTGTGCGGTGCTGCAAGAAAGTCCAGGACTTTCTGCTCGATTTCAGTCTCGCCTTTGATGGTGACAGTCAATTCCTTGGTTTCCTCGTTATAGTCAAGCGCGCCATAATGGCCGTTATAATTTAAAGTGACACTTTTTATTGCCATACTGTTAAACCATCCTCTTTTCAAGTGATAGCCCCATTATATCATAAAGGATGGACTCGATGCACGGGAAGTTTCTAGGAGACGCACAAAAAGTCCGGTCCCATTGTCCCAAGAAAAGCGGAACAGGACCTCAAAAGCAGTCAGGATTCCTTATGATAAACCGGCTTCAGGCGCTGGGAAAGGGGTAATTTCTTTTTGGGTGCATGGGCCATGGACCAGGCCATCATGCGTTCCTGGACGCTGACTTTTTCCCTTCCATGAGCATAGACGCGGCGGTAATTCCCGTTTGAAAGCTCCATATGGGCTCCGACATTATCCTTGAGGCACAGATCAAGAAAAGCCTTGATGCGTTCAATATGGGCATGGCGCTCAACAGGGAACATGAGTTCCACACGCTCGCTGAGATTGCGGTGCATCATGTCTGCACTGGAAAGGTAGAGTTCTTCCTGGCCGTCATTCCAAAAATAATAGACCCGGTGATGCTCAAGAAAACGGCCAATGATGGAACGGACCGTGATATTTTCCGACAGCCCTTTGATACCCGGACGGAGACCGCAGATTCCACGGACAATCAGATCGACTTTGACGCCAGCTTGGGAGGCTTCATAGTATTTGGCAATCATGGGCTGATCGATGAGGGAATTCATCTTGGCAATAAGATAGGCTTCCTTTCCCGCCTTGGCATGAGCAATTTCCCGATCGATCAGTTCGGTCATCCGCTCCCTCAGGCCCAAGGGAGCCATGATGAGCTTATGGAAGGTCGGCGGCTCGGAATAACCAGAAAGGACATTGAAAAAGGCGGATGCATCCTGCCCAAATTCATCGTTTGCCGTAAGAAGGCCAAAATCCGTATAGAGCTTGGCCGTCTTATCATTGTAGTTGCCCGTCCCCAAATGGACATACCGTTTGATTCCCCTTTCTTCCTTGCGCACAATAAGGGTAATCTTGGAATGGGTCTTCAGCCCCACAAGACCATAAATGACGTGGCAGCCGGCACGTTCCAGGCGGCGGGCCCAGACAATGTTGTTTTCCTCATCAAAGCGGGCTTTCAGTTCCACAAGTGCCGTCACCTGCTTGCCGTTTTCTGCCGCTTTGGCAAGGGCCGCGACAATGGGGGAATTCCCGCTGACACGGTACAAGGTCTGCTTGATGGCAAGGACCTTGGGATCTTCGGCAGCATCCCCGATGAGATCTGCGACAGGGTCAAAACTTTCATAAGGATGATGGAGCAAAATATCCCGGTCCCGGATCTGGTCAAAAAGGGAAAGACCGGGCGTCAATTCAGCCGGCACTTGAGGCGTGTAAGGCTTGAAGCACAGGGACTCCATCCCTTTTTGGCCGATGAAGCCAAAAAGAAACGTAAGGTCAAGCGGGCCCCGCACTTCGTAGATTTCATCGTCCACAAGGTCAAGTTTTTGCTTGAGGAAGTCCTTCAGGAAGGAACCTTTTTCCGGATTGATTTCAAGCCGGACGGCGCTCCCTCTTTTGCGTTTCTTTAAGGAACGTTCGATTTCCTTCATGAGGTCTTGGGTTTCATCTTCATCAACCTCAAGATCCGAGTCACGGGTAATGCGGAAAGGCACCGCATCAAGGATGGTCAATCCTTTGAAGAGCTCCCTGCAGTGTGTCATGATGAGGTCTTCCAAAAAAACGAAGGATTTTTCATCCCCCGCCCCCTTCACCGGGATGACGCGGGGCAAAACGCTAGGCACCTGAATAAAGGCAATCTTACGGGTTTGCTTGGCATCCCGCAGTTCAAGGGCAATATTAAGGGACTTATTGGCGAGAAAGGGAAAGGGCCGTGACGCATCAATGGCCATGGGCGTAAGAACGGGGAAGACCATTTCCTTATAGTACTGTTCAAGGCTTTCCCGTGCCTTTCCCGAAAGATCCTCCACCCGGGAAAAGGAAATGGCATACTTTTCCAGTTCCTTTACAAGGGCAAAGAAATAGCGGTACTTGAGTTTCATTTCACTATGGGTAGCCGCCGCAATGGCCGTGAGCTGCTCCCGTGTAGAAAGTCCCGCAATGTCGGGCCGTTCGATACCGGATTCCTCTCGGCCCACAAGTCCTGCTACACGAACCATGAAAAACTCATCAAGGTTCGACGCTGAAATGGCCACAAAACGAAGCCGTTCCAAAAGGGGCAGGGTCCTGACGCCAGCTTCACGCAGGACGCGAAGATTGAATTTCAGCCAGCTCAGTTCCCGATTGATGTAATATTCGGGCTTTTTGAGATCCATAGGGGTTCCACTCACCTTTCCACTTGTTCCAGGATTGGCGTAAGGCCAAAAACTTCTTCAAAAAATCCGCTCTGTTTTTCAAAGGTCCAGCGCTCGAGAGAAAGATCCTCGCGGCTTGTGACGATGACGCGGAATTGATTGTCCTTCATGACGGTCCGGCAGCCCGTAATCTTTTGCTTGCGGCTGACATCAAGGGCATCGGCAAGACGCAGGATGGCTGCCAGTTTGGCCACCGTAGGTGTTGCGGAAATCTCCCGGTCGTAAGCTTCTGGCGACATGGCGTCAGGCGACGGCAGGGAAAAAAGATAGGATACAGACGCGATGGTCTGCTGCGCTTTGGGGCCAAATCCCAGAAAGTCCGTTGCCTGGATCAGCTCATAGTTGTAAAGCTTCCCCGCGCGCAGGGAAAAGAACTTTCCCACGCCATGAAGCAGGGCGGCAGCGCGGAGCAGATGGAGGTCAGCACTATCAAGCCCCTCACTTTTGGCGACTGTTTTGAAGATGGCTTCACAAAGATCTGCCACAAGGCCCACATGGACAAGATTGGTCCCAAAGCGGCGGGCTACACCTCGAATCTGGCTCATCTGGATGCTCTGCATATACGCCATAAAGTCTGGATCCTTCTTTCGGGCAATATAAAGGGCCCTGATCCCGTCAATGAAGCGATTGGTCACGATATAAACAAACGACGATCCAGCCGCCCGGATAAGTTCCTCATAAAGGGTCGCCGCCGGAAGGACCAGGTCTGCTTCTTCCTCAGATAGGGCATAGACCTTTGTCAGCTGGCGGGGGGAAAGGGTCCTAAGGTGCAGGAGAATTTCCTCAAGATCCCCTGCCCCGACCTTGATAAGGCCGTTTTTGTCCGGCTTTTTTTTCAAGATCCGCGGCAAATAGCTTGATTCAACGCCGCTGATGAACATACTCTCGACAGGCTTATTTTCCAGTTCCTGCATGACAGGGAAAAGATTGGCCCGAATATACTCCCGCAGGGCCTCACCGAAATGGATACTGGCCTGTTCATTGCGCGTGAAGTATTCCTTCATCCGGATCAGCCCCACATGCAGGTTCTGCTGATATTCCATTTCGCCCCTGCGCACATAGGTAAAGCCCATGGCCCCGCTCGATAGGTCCACAAGAAGGTGTCCGCCTTTATGTTCCACCTTTTTCTTATGGGCTTGCAAATGGCAGCTAAGGGATGCCATCTTTCGAAAGATTTCCTGGGGCAGGTTGATCACATCCATGACAAATCCTGTTTTCACAAGGACCTGATCCAAAAAGAACGTCCGATTCCGCGCTTCCCGCACGGCTGTCGTTGCTTCAAGGACATAGTCCTTGACCCCGTAATCCTTCATGAGACGGCGGAAACCCTTCAGGATATCAATGAGCACCTGCATCGTCTCGGTTGAGATGCGCCCCGTCTTGAAGGTCTCTTCTCCCAGACGGACAGCTTGACTAGCTTCATCGACAACGGTCACATCATAAAGGTCCGTGTACTCGATCAGCTGCATCGTGACCCGTTCCGAGCCTAAATGGATGATGGCAGCCAGCTGTTTTTTCTTTGCCATAGTATGCCTCCCGTCTCAATCTTATGGGTATCGGCGGAAAACCTGTCACACCGCCTAGAAATCGTGTTATACTAACAGTAATCTATTATTTTCTTTTCATTGTAGCACGTTTTCTTCCCTTCATCGATTAATTTACCGATTCTTTACAGGGTACTGCTAATATAGAGGAAAAGAAAAACAAAATTCCATAGGAGAAACAATATGAAACGAATCGGAATCATAGACGTAGGTTCCAACTCGGCACGGCTTGTCATCATGGAAATCTCAAGCCAAAAAGGGAGCCACCTCGTCTATAACCAGAAAGATCCCCTGCGTCTGGCGCTCAAGACCGATGCCCAGGGCTATCTGACAGAAGAGGCTTTCACGAGCACCATCGACTGCATCCGAGGCTTTGCTTCCATGTGCCGTTTCTTCCACGTAACAGATATGGTCGCAGTAGCCACAGCTGCCATCAGGAATGCCAAAAACGGCATGAAACTGACGCGGGCCGTCAAGGAAAAAACCGGCGTTGACCTGGATATCATTTCGGGCAGGACGGAAGCCTTCATGAGTTACCTTGGCGTCGTCAACACCATCCATGTAGAAGATGCCGTGATCTTTGACCTAGGCGGCGGTTCGACAGAAGTCATCCTTGTCCGGAACCGGAAGCTGATTGATTCCGTCAGTCTGCCCATTGGCTGCGTCAACCTGACAAAGCAAAGCCGACAGGGCTCTATGCGCGGCCGCGAAGACATGAAGACCATGCAGAAACTCATTGCCGAACAGATGAAAAAGGCGCCTTGGCTAAGCGGCTGCGGACTGCCCCTTGTCGGCGTGGGCGGTACGGCCCGTTCCATTGGGAAAGTAGAAGAAAAGCGGATCAAGTACTTTACGGCCAAGCTGCATAACTTCCAGTTCGACATAACCGATTTTGCCATTTGGTACAAAGGGCTCCTGTCGACGCCGCCGGGGATGCGCCGCCGGATTCCTGGCCTTTCGAGTGACCGGGCAGATGTCATCGTCGCCGGTAGCTCCATCATCAAGGCCCTGGCGGACAAATGCAATTCGAAAAAGCTCATCATCTCCGGCTGTGGACTCCGGGAGGGCCTCTTTTGCGAATACCGGCACCAGCACGAAAACATGCCCCTCATTACGCCCAACATCCTTGAAACGAGCCGCAACGACATGATTCACCAATATGTACCGGATGAGGAGCATGCCCGTCTCGTGACCCGCTTTGCCCTGAGGATCTTTGACGGCTGGAAACGCTTTCACAAACTGCCGGAAAAACGCTGGCGGGACCTTGTGGAAACGGCGGCCCTGCTGCACGATACAGGGATCACCATCAACTACTACAACCACACACGGCACAGCGGCTACATCATCGAAAATGCCCGGCTTTTTGGCATGAGCCATATGGACATCGTCTTTGCCTCCATCATTGCCGCCTGGCACCACGGGGTAAATCGCTCCTACCTGCGCAACAAGCCTTACAGGAAACTGATCACCGATAAGGATATTGAAGACCTGACGCGAGCAGCGGTCATTGTGGCCATCGCCGAAAGCCTGGATCATCCCCACATGGGAGATATCCTTGATGTGGAGGCCCGCGACCTGGATGGAACGGCCCAGCTTACCCTCATCGCCCGCAAGGATCCCCTCATTGAAATGAAGCAGCTGAACGCCCTGATGAAATGGATCCGCAAAGCCTTGGGGACTCCCGTCACTGTCGTTGTAAAGCTCCTTCCCAATGGCGGCACCAGAAAGGAGTAAGAAGTCATGACTCTCCAGCAGCTTCGCTATATCGTCGCCATTGCCGAAGCAGGTACCTTGAGCGGCGCAGCCAAGGCCCTGTTCATCTCCCAGCCAAGCCTTACGAAAACCGTACAGGAACTGGAAAATGAAATGGGCATCAAGATCTTTGAACGAACCAACAAAGGGGTTCTCCTCTCCCATGAAGGAGAAATCTTTTTGGGCTATGCCCGTCAAGTCCTGGAACAGGCCGCGCTCCTTGAATCCCACTACAAGACCCAAGCCGGCGGCAAGCAGGAATTTCGTGTTTCAACTCAGCACTACTCCTTCGCAGTCAATGCCTTTGTAGACCTGATCAAGGAATATGGCCGCGACACCTATGATTTTAGCCTCCAGGAAACCCAGACCTATGAAATTATCCGTGATACAGCGGATATGAAAAGTGAAATCGGCATCCTTTATATGAACGACTTCAATCGTGCCGTCCTGGAAAAGCTCTTCAAGACCCACGACCTCGTCTTCCATGAGCTCTTTTCGACCTCCCCCCATATCTTCATTTCCAACACCCATCCCCTCCATGATCGGGACAAGGTCACCATGGAAGAACTGGAACCGTATCCATACCTTTCCTACGTTCAGGGCGATCATAACTCCTTTTATTTTTCGGAAGAGATCTTCAGTACAGTCGTACGCAAAAAGAATATCCGCGTCACTGACCGGGCCACGCTCTTTAATCTGTTGATTGGCCTTAATGGCTATACCGTCTGCAGCGGCGTCATCGATAAACGCCTCAATGGTGAATCCATCATTGCCGTTCCCCTGGATGAAGAAGATACCATCCATATCGGCTATATTACACATAAAAAGATTCATTTGAGCCGCCTTGGCACAAGCTACATCAATGCTTTGGAGCGGTATATTGCAAGTTTGGAAATTGGAGGAAAAAAGTAAATCAGCCCAAGGAGTGGGCTGATTGGATGCAGAATGGGAACCCCTTGCTTTAGAAAAGATGAGGCTAAGGCAAGGAACTCATGTTCTAAGAAGCATGATGGCAGCAATAAGGTTCCGCCCCAAAACGCCCTACGGGAGAGGACCGTTTAAATTCACCCTCAGCCACGTTTCCCGGACTTTTGCCAGCGCTTCAAAACTCCCTGCAAAGGGTCCTCACTGCCGCTTGCAGGGATACGTCGCATAGCCTCTCATCCACCCCCAAAACCGGAATATTTTGGTGATAAAGGCTTATGGAAATTTCCCGTTTTCGGTCCCCCGCCTTAGCAAGACGGATTGATGCGCTGCATCAAGTTCAAAGGGAAAAGACCGGACGGGGGACGTTTCAAGCGCCCTTGTGCTTTCTCCGTTTCAAAAAGACCCGCTTCTTACAAAGCCTGAATATAAGATAAGAGCCCAAAACCGAACCTATATCTACGTTCAGTTTTGGGCTTTTCTTATGTTCTTTTGCCTGACCATCTTTTGCGTTACGCTCTTTTGCCTCTGTGTTTTTCCCTTCGTTTTTTCGCCTTGGAGCGGCGAAAGCCGTTCCGCCTGACCAAGGTGGGGGTATCCACCAAAAAGGCTTGCTTGCGGGAGTGGGTAATGGATGAGGAGGGCGGTTTGGCGCCGTGCCATCTTTGCCATGTCATAAATCTTGAAAAGGCAATGAAGGCACCTCGTGCATCGAATCGGAGCGATTTTTGCTCCGACTAAAAATCACATAAACACAACCGCCAACGCCGTCGTGATAATCCCGCAGACACAAAGCGATATGGAGCTCATAGCCCCTTGGATCTTGCCAATTTCCAAGGCCTTCATCGTGCCAATGGCATGGCTGCAGGCCCCAATGGCAACGCCTTCAGCAACGGGATCGGTGATCTTGAAATGTTTGGCCAGAAAGGGCGCCAGGACGGCCCCTTCAATTCCCGTAATGACAACGGCGGCCGCCGTGATGCCGGGAATTCCGCCGCCGCTTTCGGAAATCCCCAGCGCAATGGCTGTCGTAACGCTCTTAGGAAGCATGGACGCCGAAAAAATGGAATTGGTCCCAAAAAGATGGCAAAGGGCAACGGCCGCGGCAATGCTGACAAGGCTGCCAAAAGCGCAGCCGATGAGGATGGGCAGGAAATGTTCATGCAAAATGGCTTTCTGCCGGTAGATCGTAAGGGCAAGCACAGCCGTAGCAGGCCCTAGGAGCATGCAAATAAGCGATCCACCGGTACGGAAATGGTCCAAGGGAATGCCGGTTGCCATGAGAATAAGGACAATCATAGAAGAAGACGTCAGTACAGGATTGCAGATAAGCCACCCCGTCTTTTTCTGCAGCTTGACACCAAAGATCCAACAGACAAGGATGAGAAAAAGGCCAAGAAAAGGCGTAGCCGTCAGATTCTCAAGCATGGCGGACCCCCTTCTTTTTCCCATGGCGCAGCATCAGCTGGACAGTCCACCCCGTCACAAAATAAATCAGCGGCGTTGTCACAAGTGTAATGACCAAAAAGGGCAGCAGATAGTTTTTCAGCGTCTCCACGTATTCCATCGTGCCCACTACGGCCGGTACAAAGAAGATGCCCATATTATCTATAAAAAAGCGGCTCGCTTTTTCAATCTGATAGGGCTTGATGGCCTTTTGATACAGCAAGGTCATCAGGATAAGCAGGCTGATGACGCTGTATGGGACGGCAAAGGGCATGATGGATGCCGCCATGACCCCAACGAGACAAACGCCGAAAATCAGCGCAAGTTCCATAACGATGTTCATAAGAAAGTCCCCCTCGATTTTCTTTTCCCTCTAAAAAATATGCGACAGATAAAAGTATACCCTATCTGTCACAAGAAAAAAAGTGATGGACCATAAATGGCAGGAAAATCACAATAATTTCCCTTTTTCGTATCATAAAAAAGATGAGCCCCCTTTTCTTCAAGAGCAAGGGGCTCACCTTCATCTAATTGCGGCGCCGCTTCCGCAGCGCCAAAAATGACTTACAAGATGCCCAGCATCGGAGCCACGGACACAATCGCGATACCGACAATGAGCATAACGACATCAATCTTCAGCATAAAGGACAAGTACCGATCATAGGGGATCTGATAGATTTCAAGGGTCCCCATGTTGGTCGCACTGGGATAGATGGCACTCGTAAAGTTAAGACCGATTGTAAAAGCGGCAATGAGCATGACCTGCCCGCCAATGGAACCAATCGGTGCACTTTGGAAAAGCGCATAGGCTACCGCGCCAAGAATTGGCATGGTGATGCCGGCAACACCGCTTGTCGACTGCATAAAGAACCCAATGCCCACATAAGCAAGGGCGGCTGCAATGGCAAAGGCCCAGCCGGGAACGCCTTGAAGGGCATTCTGGATCCAGTACACGAAAGTGACGCTCATGCCAGCCGTCTTGCTGCCCATGATGACAGAAATCCCGTTTGCCACGGTGAGGACGAGAACAACGCCCAACATTTCACGGGCACCGGCAACAAATTCGCGAACAAATTCCGCTTCGGGAATCTTGTTGATAGGGCCCAAGAGCAGGGCACCGACAAAGAAGACAAAGGCAAATTCATCAAAATACCAATCGCCAAATTCCGTATAATGACCTGCGCCAAACAAATCACCCAGAACAGGAACCTTGGCCAGGCTGCGAAAAGGCAGATTCACTGCATCCTTCATGGTACTGCCGTCAGCAAACTTGATGGCATCCCAAGGCATATACCCGCAGACTAGGGCCAGGATAATGACGACAAGCAGGGCAATGGACCAAGCTTTGCGGCTCGTAAATTCTTCCATCTTGTGATCTTCATCAACAAGGGTCTTGATATCAAGACCGTGGACAATGGATCTTGTCGGATCCTTCTTGACTGTGTCGGCATAGTGGAGCATATAGACGAGGCCAACAAGGTAAAGGACGAAGAAAATGACAATGCGCAGCAGCATGCCGCTGCCCATGGACAATCCATCGGTTCCAATGGCTCCTACGGCGGCCCCCAAGGAGAAGGGGTTGACAATACTTGCCATGTTGCCCGCTGTAGCTCCGACAAAAAGGACACCAATCCCTGTAATGACGTCATACCCGGCAAGTACAAAAAGGGGTACGACGACCATGGAATAAGCGGGGATTTCTTCCCACAGTCCATAGACCGCGCCAAATAAGGCGGAAACAAACATGAGAACGATGATCAGGGCCTTTCCCGTAAACCGCTTGAGGAGCCAGCCAATGGCTGAATTCATGGCGCCGACATAGTTCATGAGGTGCAGGAAGCTCCCCGCCATAAGGATGGCAAAACCAACAGGCGCGGCCTTGACAAAGCCCCGGATCGGCGCCATGAAGATGTCCCACAGGCCCATGGGCTGCAGGCCCTGTCCGGTTACCACTTCGTCCTTGACCATAATGGCGTTGTAAATGATTTCCTTTGTCCCATTGTTTTTAACGACAACTGATTGAGGGACAAACCAAGTCAGGATAGCAACAGCGATCAGGACCAAAAATACAATGGAATAAGAGCTCAGCATTTGTTTCTTTTTCTTAGCTTGTGTATCTGACATAAGGATCCTTCTTTCTATTTGTACGAAAACAGGAAGCAAGAGGAGGCATCAGCGGTTAAAATTCACAAAAGTGTGGATGTAGATTTTCATCGCTGTTTTATAATCATCAACAACCATGTTTTCATTTGGCATATGTTCACTCTTTTCAACGCCGGGAAGGATGATCCCGTAGGCCACACAGTTATCCATAGCCCGGGCATAGGTGGCGCCGCCGCTGGAAAGGGGCTTATGCTCCGTATCACCCGTGGCTTCGACATAGCTATTCATGAGCTTTTTGATGATGGGCGAATCAAGGGGCAGATAGACCGGCTTCAGCCAGTCAAACTCATGATAGGTAAAGCCGTATTCAGCCGCTTTTCGCGTAATGGCTTCAACCGCCTTTTCCTTTGGATAGGTCACGGGAAGGCGCATATCAATGGACAGGATTTCTTCTTTTTCCGTAAGTTCAATCTTACCGAGGTTGAACTTGAGCTCGCCTGATGCGTCATCCTTGACCTCGCCGAAAATAGGTTCCGCAAAAAGATGCCCCTCCAGGTTGTCCTTCACAAAACGGGCCGCCTTTGTCGGGTGTCCCATGGCCTCAAGGGCAAGCAGGAAGCGATGGATGGCGTTGACACCCTTTTCAGCAAACTGGGCATGCATCCCTTTGCCAAGGATGCCCACGGTCTCCCCTTCATCGCGGTATTCATAATGGAGATGGTCCAGCGCCTCTATAAGGGCCTGCGATTTAGGAGCCTTGACGTAGCTTGGAACAACATTATAGGCATCACCGGCCTTAAAGGTGAGGCCGCTTTCATTCGGTGCATGGAGCGTATATTCAAGAACCCCTTTTTCGGCATGGATGAGGGGGAAGATGGAATCGGGCGTGAAGCCAAAATCCGGCTTTTCCTCTTTTTCCATATAGACCTTGATGCCGCGCCAGAGGTTTTCCTCATCGGTGCCAAAAATAAAGCGCAGACGGTAATGAGGGGTAAAGCCTTCGTCAAGAAGGGCTTTAACAGCATAGACAGCAGTCAAGACAGGGCCTTTATCATCCTGGACGCCGCGGCCATAGACTTTATTCTCCCGGTACTCAACCGTAAAAGGATCGCTTTTCCAATCATCGATCAGTCCTGGCGGGACCACGTCAAGATGACCTAAAATACCAATCAGGGTATCTCCTTCACCGATTTCCGCCCAGCCATAGTAGCCATCTGGGTCGGTATAAGTCCGATACCCCAGGTCCTTCATAAGGGCCATGGTTTCATCAAGGACCTTCTTGATGGCCGGCACATGAGGATAGTCGTCGTCATCCTTAAGATAGCTCGGGACCGCCACAAGCCGCTCCATAGCCTTTAAAAACTGGGGAAAGTTTTCTTCCATGCGCCCATAATAGCGCGTTTTTTCGTCAGGTGTCATCATTCATCCTCCTTTGGTTGGAAAACCAATTTCATCAAAAAATGCAGCAAATCATTTAGGAAAAATCTTTCACCGTTATATCAATATATCATAAAGACGTCCATACAGCGACAAAAAAGCGCCCCTACAGCAAAGAAGACGTTCCTTGAAAGAGCATCTCCGTGCTGGCGCAGGGCGCTTTTACTGCTATGATGAAATTTTTTGATTATCTTGAAGCCTTTGATAAAAATCTTCCAGCCCAATTTTCTTTTCCCGATAATAGGGCTTCTTCCACGTTGAAAGCCCCTTCCCCAAAAAAGGCGTATAGACGCCGCCAATCCGCAGCTGGCGCAGGACGATATCCTCATAGGGTACATCAGGATTCTTCAGCATATCATACATCGTCATAAAAGCTGTGGTCCGCCCTTCACCGGCAACACAGTGGAAATGGAGCCAGGCATCCTTGGGCAGATTCGCGGCAAAGCGGCGGAAACGCTCAATTTCCCCTGCATCAGGCCACAGATGATCGGTTGCCGTAAAGCGGACATACATCACTCCTTTTTGAGCGGCAAGTTCCGCTTCCGTAAGTACCTGTACGGCCTTCACGGTAACAGTTGAAAGAGGCCTTTTATCCGTTTTGAGACGCACAAAAGTCACGTCTTTTCCCCAAAGGGCGTGGATACGCCTCGCTTCGTCAAAAAGTACGGCAAAGTGCCCCTTTCCCCGGTTGGCCCAATTCCGTTTTCCGTACCAGCTCACAGGCATTCCGTTCAAAAAGCCATGGCTCTCCTGGCGCAGGTCAACGAGGATGATGGGTCCCTGTGTCCTTTTTCGAAGATCGGCAAGGACCGCATCAAGTCCTTTTTCAGAGTACTGGCTGGACCCGGAGATGTGGAGCTCAGAAAGCCCTTTACGGCTGGGAATGCGGGAAGAGGCTTCCTTTGCGTAGCGAGGAGGAATCGCCCGATAAGCATCGTCACAGGTCCTATAATTGCGCGGAAGTCCAGGTACATTTTCTGCATCAAGACGCCACAGCGTGCCTTCCGAGGAAAATGACGCCCCATAGGAGGCCTCTTTTTTCTGCTCCGCCTTGGCCTCCGCTTGGAATAAAGGCAACAAAAAGACTTCCAACACAAGGATCAGGGCTCCTAAGAAAAGCGGCTTCTTCAATTTTTTTCCCTCCCCTAAAAAATAAAACCCCAACCCATGAAACGGGTTGAGGGATACACCGAATTGGTGGAGCATAGGGGGATCGAACCCCTGACCTCAAGATTGCGAACCTTGCGCTCTCCCAGCTGAGCTAATGCCCCAATATCTAGCATTATAGTCCTTTCTGGAATTTCACGCAAGCAAAAAACGGGAGTTGGCTGACAATACGGTACGACGTCATGCAACGAATGTCCCGTTTCAGTCTTTCCTCCAATTGTTTTTAGCGGCTTTGGTTCAGCTGGGTTCAATTGCTAGAAAAAAAGCTGCAGGCTGACGACGTCATGCAACGAATGTCCCGTTTCAGTCTTTTC
>UPXT01000031.1 GCA_900538365.1 uncultured Acidaminococcus sp.
TGTCCTCTCCAGGAGTGCATAGATACTTTAGCACCCCAAAATTTGACAAAGAACCTTTTTAGTTCCATTTTAGAAAAGCCCGTCGTACTGTGGCCCTTTCAGGTATTTCTTACCGTATTCCTTAATCTTGTCGACACCGATGAATTTCAGGTAGTCGTTAAAGGCAATAAGATCACCAGGATAGCCCTCAACCATCTCGTTTTCCTTGATATACTTCAGAACTTTCATGACAGCGGCGACTTCTGCGAAAAGGCAGCTCATGGGGAAAGTAATGATCTTATAGCCCAGTTCCCCGCAGTCCTTTGCGGTCATGCCGTCATTGATACCTTTTCCTACATAAAGGCCCAGATGAATCGGTCCGTGGACCAATTTAGGGAGCTTCAGCAGTTCCTCATGGGTCTTAGGGAGAATCTTGACCATGTCGGCACCGGCATCCATGTAGGCATTGGCTCTTTCAACCGCTTCTTCAAAGGGTGCATCGGTCCGAGCTACGATGACAAGGTCATCGTCACGGCGAGCATCAACGGCAGCTTTAATCTTGCCCACCATTTCTTCCTTGCTGATGAGCTGAGGTTTCATAATGAAGGGGCAGTTAGGCGGCTGGGTTTGGTCTTCAATGAAGACGCCTCCAATGCCGGTCTTTTCATATTCCCGGATCATACGGATAACATTGAGGGCGGAGCCATAGCCGCCTTCCCCATCAGCGAGGATAGGAATATCAACGGCATTTTGCATCTTGCTGAGAGCAGCCACCGTTTCATTCATCCCCAAAAGACCCGTGTCAGGCGTCCCGATCATGGCACCATGCATGCCGTAGCCCGTCGTCCCAATGAGGTCAAAGCCTGATGCTTCTATACATTTTGCTGTCAACGCGTCATAGGCGCAAGGAGCCATGAGATAGTCCTTTTCTTTAAGAAGCCGACGCAGTTTCGTTGTCATACGTTCTTGCATGCAAAACCCTTCCTTTCTTGTTTGTCTCTATTATAGAACAGACTGGCGAGCATTCTCCAATATCCATTTTTTGTCATACCCATAGAAGCATTCTATTAAGATTGTGGGATAGATCCTGCCAACCATGTCTTATCAAAAAGGGGCCTTCCATCTCGGAAGGCCCCTCAATTCTCACTTATTTGCCTTTATGAGATTTTGCGTGGTTCGGTGCGACGAAGCGGCCCTTTTCATCCTTGACCAGTTTCCCTTCCTTGACAAGATTACTCGGGCTATAGATATCGTTGATATTCCAGCAGCCCGGCGTCGGGACAACGATGTTTTCCATGGGAGCTTCCACGAGGAAAGGACGGCCTTCCTTGTTGGCAGCCATGGCTTTTTCCATTGCCGGCAGGAATTCGTCGGCAGACTGGACACAGATGGACTCTACACCGTAGGCTTTAGCCACACCAGCCCAGCTCGGCGAATAGCTCTTGCCATCCGGTGTCTGGAAGACGGTACCAAACTTGGTTCCATAGTTTCCGTTTTCAAGACCGGCAATGGTCCCAAAAGCAGAGTTGTTCATGACAACCCAAGTGCAGGCAATGCCCTGCTCCACAGCTGTAGCAAGGCAAGTCGGGTTGACGCCAAAGCCACCATCACCCGTAAGGGTCAGGCAGACCTTATCGGGGGCTGCGAGCTTGCCGCCCAGAACGGCAGAGGCACCAAAGCCCATGGTGGCAAGACCGGAAGAGTGATGAATCGTGCCGGGTACGTTAACATCAAACTGCTGAGCTACGCCGTTCTTATTCCAGCCCACATCGGTAAAGATATGAGCATCTTCCGGAACGACAGCTTTCACATCATGGAGGATACGCTGCGGCGTCATGGGGAAACGGCCATCCGTAGAAATGGCAACATTGCTTTCCTTGAAGGCTTTCTTCGCTTTGGCAATCTTGGCACGCAGTTCCGGATTCTTTTTCCCTTCAGGGCAGATTTTCTTGACTTCTTCCAGGATTTGTTTGAGGCCCAGTTTGAGGTCCCCAATGGCCCCGATGGAAACAGGATAGTTACGGCCAATTTCCATGGGATCGATGTCAATCTGGAGGAATTCCGTATGGTCGGGATCGAAGGTGACACCCCGATACCAGCTGGAGCTGTCCGCTTCCGCAAAACGGGTGCCTAGGCCAAGGATGACATCAGCGTTTACAGTGAGGGAATGGGTAAATTCAAGACCCCAGAAGCCCGTCTGACCAACCATGAGGGGATGATTATCTGGCAGGCAGCCCTGCCCCATCAGGGTGCGGGAAACGGGGATGTCGAGGAATTCAGCAAGAGCAGCCAGTTCGTCCGAAGCTTGAGCAAGGAGGATGCCGCCACCGGCATGAAGGACCGGATTTTTTGCTTCGACCAGTTTTTTTGCAATACCTTTGGCCGCTTCTGGATCAAGGGCCGGTTTCATAGTGATGTGGCTGTCCTTATAGGTGCGATCCCATAGGTAGTCTTCCACTTTGCGGGAGAACATATCCATAGGCATATCAATGAGGACCGGTCCAGGGCGACCCGATTCAGCCAAACGGAAAGCCTTATCCATGATTTCCCCGAGGGATTCAGGATCATCAACGCGCCAAGCACGCTTGACGACGGGTTCCAAAATCTTATACTGCGTGGCATCACCATGCATATTGACTTCCTGATGAGGATGCTTTCCAAAATAATAGCTCGGTACATCGCCTGCAATGACGACCATAGGAATGGAGTCAAATGCGGCGTTTGCTACACCGGTCAAAACATTCGTCAGCCCTGGTCCAAGATGGCAGAGGACGACAGAAGCCTTATGGGTTACGCGGGCATAGCCATCAGCTGCCGTAGAGGCAACCGCTTCATGGCGATTGGAAATATATTTCACCTTTTTCGAACGGCTCAGGGCATCGAGCATACCAATGACCGTATGGCCGCAGAGGCCAAAGACATATTTGACATCCCGACGTTCGAGATAATCAACCATCAAATCAGCAATCAGTTTCTTTGCCATTTTTTTCATCCTCCTATGGTCTCAGGACCAATATTAACTCTCTTAAAATACTGCGTGAAGACTTCTTCACTGCGGATTACATAATCACGGAAGTAGCGAGCTGCCGGCGGGAGGAACTTTTCTTTGTTCCACTGCAGGTAGAGCCGCCGCTTGGGAATATCATTTTCAATGCAAAGGATCTTTGTTCCAAAAGGCGCGTAATGGGTAAGTGGGAAGGGAACAACGGATACACCGCGTCCGCCGGCAACCAGCCCATAAATGATGAGATCACTGGGTGTCCTTGAAACGACCCGAGGTTCAATGCCTAAGGAAGCAAAAATCTTTTGCAGCATCGGGGCAAGCTGCCCGTTCTGATTGAAGCCAATAAAATTTTCATCCTGGAGTTCCCGAAGATCCACCCTTTCACGTGACGCCAGATAATGGTTTTCTGGAACAATAACAACCAAGGGATGGTCTCCAATATAAGTACCCGCCACTTCCGATTCCTCAAATTTCGTAGCAATGCACAGGTCAATTTTTCCAGATACGATAAGTTCATGGATTTCATACCAGCCAATCTGTGCATACTGAAAATGCACGTCATAGCGATTTGTTTCTGACTGATAGCGAACCATAAGGTCCGTTGAAAACTGAGCCACGGAAGGAAAACCAGCAAGTTCGATGGTTCCTGTATTGGGGTCAAGGAATTCCTTAAGTTTAGCGACACCTTCATCGAGGGAATCCAGCGTTTTATTGACATAAGGGAGAAAGATTTCCCCATATTTGGACAGGCGGATATTCCGGCCATCCTTTTCAAATAGTTCCACACCAAGTTTCTCTTCCAAGGATCGCATAGCATGGCTCAGATTAGATTGGCTCACATGGAGTTTTTTTGTTGCTTGAGTGTAGTTTTCCAGTTCTGCAATCGTTTGAAAGTAAATCAGCCATTGTAGGTTCATGGGGGTCCCTCCTCTGTTTCCCTTCATCATTCCTTAAACACAGGCCTTTCGTCAAGCCTTTTCAGGAAACTGCCGTCTCGTGTCCCAAAAATTCAGGAGAATATCAGCCGAGATAAGAAGCAGTCCCAAATAGAAGTGAACGGTAAAGGACTCTCCGAGCAAATAGGCACCTAAAACAGCAGAAAAAACAGCTTGGAGCGGATAAAAAAGCGAACAGGTACTTGCCGGCAGTTCAGACAGAGCCTTGGTCCATGTAAACTGGGCCACACCAGAGCCCATGATGCCAAGGTAAAGAAGAACAAGCACCACAAAAGGCGTCAGACTGACAGGTTCCCGCAGACTGCTGTAGATTCCCACAGGGAGAGAAAGGAGACTGCCAATGAGCATCCCATAAAACGTAATCAAGATGGGGGCATACTTTTGGGTAAGGCGCCGCATCTGGATTGAGGCAAACCCAAAGGAGAGAACCGATATAATCATGAAGAGGATTCCCATGATTTCTCCTGAACCAGAAGCACCCTGAGTAATAATGAACGTGCCGAGAAGGGCCAGAAAGAGACAAACTCGCTTAATGACCGTAAGGGGTTCCTTAAGAATGATTCCTGCCAAGAAGGTAATCACAACGGGGTTGGTGGAATTGATGAGGGCTGCCGTGGAAGCCCCGGCCAATTTGATACCAAGCTGCACCATCTGGAACGTCACAAAATAAGCCAACATGCCAATAAGAAAAAACCATTTGCGATCCTTCCGGTCAATCGGTGTTTTCAGCTCCTTCCTTGCCATCCAAAACAGACAGATGGTTCCAATAAAGGAGCGGATCATGGCAAGCACGGAGGGCGGTACAGCCTCAGCAATCACCTTTCCGCCGATGTAGTTATTGCTCCAGATAAAGAAGGTGAATACAAGGTAGAAAAATGCTGACCATTTTTGAGGCATCCCACATCCACCTTCCTTTCTGTCGCACAGAGCTACTTATTTTTTCGCAGCGGCATCCAGTTCCTGCATGAGGACATCACCAATGCCATTAATCTGGCTGTTGATATCCTTGTAGAGCGCTTTAACGGAATCGAGGGCAAGAACCTGATCATAGAAAGACTTGTCATATTTGATGATGGTCATGCCTTTTTTCTCAAGGGTTTCCTTGTTCTGCTTGTCGATTTCACCCAGTTTTGGTGCCAGTTCCTTCAGGGCTTCGGACACAGCCTGGTTCAGGGCTTTCTGATAAGCAGGATCAAGCGATTCATAAGCTTTTTTATTCATAGCAAGCTGATTCGTATAAAGGACATGGTTGGTCGGAGCCAGGAATTTCTGGACTTCGTTGAAATTCATGGTAACAACCGTATCGGCTGCGTTTTCTTCCGCGTTAACCGTCCCGCTTTGCAGAGCAAAATACAGTTCAGAGAAAGCAAGCGGTGTCGGTTCTGCACCAATAGCAGTCCAAAAAGCCATATGGTTCTTGTTACTCATGGTGCGGATCTTAAGGCCTTTATAGGCATCGAGATCCTTCAGGTTGGTATTGGCCGTCGTAAGACGGAAGGTACCGTTCTGCAGCATGCCCATATAATGAAAACCTGCTTTGTCATAGGCAGCAGCCAGCTGTTTATAGAACTTTGACTCCGGATTATTGAGGACCTTATCAATCGTGGAACCATCATATTTGGCAAAAGCCATGGGCAAGTCAAAGACAGCCATTTCAGGAATAAAGGAAACAACCGGTGCGGGCTGACTGACAAAAACTTGGATATCATTAGATTTTAGCTGTCTTAGCAGGTCTTCATCCCCACCGAGGTCTCCGTTTGGATGGTATTCAATCTGGAGTTTACCACCTGTAATTTCATCAACTTTTTTGGAAACGAGTTCTCCAAACTGTTGACCTGCCGATCCCTTGCCGGCCGTATCCGCCCCGATGAGGACAACTTCCTTCAGATTAGCATATTCGCCTTTCCCGGCAGATTTCTGTTCTTTTGAATCACCGCCGCAGCCAGCAAGGGAAAGAGCCAGAACACCAGTCAATACAGCAGCCGCCAGTTTACGAAACGTTTTCTTCATGAAAAAAACCTCCTTAAAATGAATTCCTTCATGGGATCCCCAGAAAGGGCTCCTGGGGAAAAAGAACTATTTCACAACGCTTGGAAGATAGGTCGAGAACCAAGGAACATAAGTGATGAGGACGAGGGCCACAAGGAAGGATACGATAAAGGGCACAGCCTTTTTCGCAACATCCATGGGCTGTTCTTGGGCAATATTTCCTGCCACGAAAAGATCGAGACCAAAAGGCGGTGTTGCAAGTCCGATGGACAGACAGCAAACGAGGATAACACCAAGATGAACTGGATCGACGCCCAATTTCTCACAAGCTGGCAGCAAGACAGGAGCCAGGATAATGATGGCAGGCCCTGTATCCATGACCATCCCAAGAAGCAGGAAGATAATGACAAGTACGCTCAGGACAGCAATGCCGGAATGGAAATTTCCCAAGATGAAGGTTTCCACGGCACGAGTGGCGCGGGTTAAACTGAGAACACGACCAAAAGCCGTAGCAAAAGCAAGGACGAAAGCAAGACCACCATATGTTTTTACTGATTCTGCACAAAGAGGAATCAATTCTTTAAAGGAAATGGTTTTATAGATAAAGAGAGAAACAAAGAGCGCATAGAAAACGGATACCGTTGCCGCTTCCGTCGGTGTTACAAAACCGCTGTAGATACCGCCCAAGACAACAACCGGGCAAAGAAGTGCCCAAAAGCTGTCCTTGAATAGTTTCGGAAGGCCTTCTTTTTTGAGTTCTTCCATACGAGCATTGATCTTTTCCTTGTCTTCGCCATGTTTCACGCAGTAGAAGACAGCATAAGCCATGAGCATGACGCCAATAAGCAGGCCAGGGAACACGCCTCCTAAAAAGAGATCACCTGTTGATACACCCGTTGCAAGGGAATAGAGCACAAAGGGGATGGAAGGAGGAATGATGACGCCAAGCCCGCCGGCAACGGCTATAAGACCTGCACTCCAGGTCCGATCATAACCAAGATCCGTCAAGAAAGGTACGCACATAGCACCGACAGCAGCCGTGGTGGCAGGGCCGGAACCAGAGATGGCTCCATAGAACAGGCAGGTCAGGATAACAGCACAGGGAAGGCCGCCAGGGAGCCTTCCAGCGAAGAAGGCAAAGAAGTTGAAGAGCTTGCGGCTGATCCCGCCTTTTGCCATGATGACCCCGCCCAAAATAAAGAGCGGCACAGCAAGAATCGGCGTGGAGTTCGCACCAGAAAACGTATTATTGATGAGCTGGACGAGAGACCCGCCCCGATGCATCAGGAGAATTGGGGAAATCGAGCCCAGGATCATACTTGTTCCAATAGGAATGGAAACGGCGATTGCGACAAGGAATACAACAAATACAAGTAATGCTGCCATTATTCATCTCCTCCTTTCGCCATTTCAGCTTCCTTAGCTGCATCCTGCATGGTTTGTTCAAGAGTGGTCAGTTCCCGTTCATGGAACCGTTTGAAATGAAGGATCATGACCTGAAAGGCCCTGATAGTTGCCAGGACATATCCAAAGAGCATAACCGCATAAACAATCCACATAGGCCATTCCATAGCCGGTGAAAATTCATGGCTGGTGTAAATGTTTTCCAACACTTCAAAGGAATAAAATCCCAACAGGCCCATACAGAACATATTGATTAAATCTACGATAATTCCAATGATCTTTTTCATGGCCTGGGGAAGAAGATCGACGAGAACACCGACGCGGAGCATATTCTCCATCCGAATGGTATAGGGGAGGGAAATGAATACGCTCCAGATCCACATGAACCGGCAAAATTCTTCAGCCCAGGTAAGGGATGTGAGCCAGGGAACTTTTCGGACAATGACCTGGATCATGGTGACACAAGCGATGATAATCAAGAGAATAATCATCAAGGTTTCTTCAAGATGTTCATCTAACCATTTGATTAGGCGCATACAGCATGCCTCCTTTGCTGTTTTCAGCTATTATTTCTTTTCCGCAAGGATGGCGAGGAGTTCTTCCCGCATCGCTTCAACAGGAGCTTTCTTCCCCGTCCACAGTTCAATCTGGGCAGCCCCTTGGTAAAGGCTCATGCCAAGGCCGTTCAGGATGCGGCAGCCTTTTGCTTCAGCATCCAGGAGAAACTGTGTCTTTGCAGGATTATAACAAGCGTCAAAATAAAGCTGTTCCGGTTTCATGTATTCCTTGGGGAGCGGCGTTTCCCCGATGGAACGCCCCATGCCAACGCCGCTGGCGTTAAGGACCACATCGCAGGCCGATAGTTTCGAAAAGTCTCCATAAGGGACGAACTCTGCGACAGGAGCAAAATTCTTGTTGATGTCATCGACGAGGGACTTGGCACAGCCTTCAAACTTGTCTGTGATGTAAATCTTGCGAGCCCCGTGGTAAGCAAGGATAGAACACATGGCGCGGCCCGCCCCGCCGCCGCCAAAGCAGAAGAAGACACACTGATCGACCTTCACACCGGCCTCTTCCGTCAGGGCTGTATAAAAACCAACGCCATCCGTGTTGTAGCCGATAAGCTTGCCCTCTGGCGTCTTGACAACGGTGTTGCTGGACCCCATTTTTTGACAGAGGGGATCAAGTTCGTCAAGATACTCCAACACTTTGACTTTATTTGGCTTTGTTACGGCAAATCCAGCAAAATTCATATATCGCAGGCCATTCACAATATCTCCCAAATGCTCATTATCCGTTTCCGTATAAAAGTAGACCATATTGAGCCCAGCTGCTTCATACCCTTTGTTTTGCATCCTTGCAGCAAAGGACTGCGTCAAAGGAAGTCCCAAAAGAGTAATCATTTTCGTATTGATATCGACCTTCATCATTCCTGACCTTCTTTCTTCACAGACCGGCTGCGGTGAGATACTCCCGTGCCGTTTCAAGACAATTTCGGATGTGTCCTTCTTCTCCATAGGTTTCTATATATTTTTTATTTGGAAGTTCAATGGAACAAGGCCCTTCAGGCAGTACTTTCAGGTAGTCCTTAACGGGAATCGCACCGCGGCCCACATATTCCCGTGCTTCCCGCATGATTTCAACTGGTTTGTATGCTTTTTCATTTTTGGGGCAGTCACAAAGATGGATCACGCCAACTAAGGAGGGATCGAGCTTCTTGAGGTCTTCCACCGTCACGCCTGACCAGTAGCAGTAGAGCATATCCAAAAGAACTTTAGCGTTATCGGCGCCGACTTCCTTAAGGAACTGGAGCGTATCGGGCAGATTCACAAGGCCCGAAATCACAGGAAACTCCAAATTCATGGTGAGACCAAATTCCTTGGCATCTTCACAGATCTTTCCGTAGCAGTCGACGGCAAAGCCATGATCCATTGTCCACACACTGGAAAGGACGTCTGTAAATCCGAGTTTTGCAGCACACTCAAAAGCACCTCGGTAATCACGAGGAAGGTCTTCCTTTACTCGAACCAACTCGATATCGAGCGGCTGCAGGGATGTCTCCTCTAAGGCAACCTGAATACTTGCGAACAATCCTGGATTATTTTCCAAGTGGACCTGCGGTTCCCCCGCCTGCCCCATAGGGATTGTCCGCAGACTAACATAATCATAACCCGCCTTTGATGCCATCTTGACTTGGGCCAAAGGGTCCATTCCCGGCACTGTAAGATAGGCCAAGGAAATTTTTCTTGTCATAGTGAATCCTCCTACTTTTTCCGTTCAGGAAGTAATGAGTCCGCCTTTTCTTATGGTTCCATTGTAGGATGAATTTTCTGACATTTCCAATACATTGTTTTTAAAAATATATGAATAATATCGATATATTATTTGCCAAGTAATAGGTAGAAACCTGAGAACAGGCATAGTTACGCCTTTTCATCATCAAAATAGGGAAGACAAGCTCCCTTATTTTTACAATTTTGTTCATCTATTTTCTTGTTTTTGTCTACGATTTCCTTCCCTATCACCACTCTATATTTTCTTTTCATGAATAAATTCGATGAATTTATCATTCTTCATGGATTCTCCCGACAGCATCCAAAAACATAAGAAAAGGAGCCGCACGACGCCAATTTCGTACGACTCCCCTTATGAGTCTTATTTTTTTCTCAAAAAACTAGTAAAAAAAAGATAAAAATCATCCACTTTCTCATTTCATGGTTTCATTTTTACCTTGTCCCGTAGGAATCTCCCGGAATAGATCTCTGCTCTTACCTGCTCGCAGGAGATAGCTGTCCGTCGGATGGGCCACCAGCTGAGCCACACGGCGGCTCACTTCCAAGGCTTTATCAAAATCGATGCCTGTATCGATGCCGCTTTCCTCACAAAGGTTCAGGACGTCTTCTGTTGCCACGTTGCCTGCTGCACCAGGAACGAAAGGACAGCCGCCCACACCGGCAAAGCTCGAATCAAACTGGGTGAAGCCGCTTTGCATGCCCGCAAGGATATTGGCCATGCCAAGGCCCCGCGTGTTATGGAAATGCAGCCACCACATGTTTTTAGGATAATGCTTCTTCATGTAGGCACAGATTTCCTGAACTTGGGGCGGAAAAGCCATACCTGATGCATCAGAAAGGGAAATCTCATTGATACCGACCGCCATGTAGGCTTCTACGATGGAGGCGACAGCACCGATGGGGATTTCCTTATCCCAAGGAGATCCAAAAGCCATGGAGATGGATCCCGAAATCTCAAGACCCGCTTCCTTGGCGCAGGTAACGCAGTCACCAAAGCGAGCAACACTTTCTTCCGGCGTCCGGTTGAGATTTGCCAGGTTATGGGCCCTACTTGCCGAAACATTGAGCTTTACCTTCTTGCAGCCGCAGGCAATGGCCCGCTCCACTCCGCGCAGATTGGCAATGAGGGCACGATACTCCACATCAGGGACTTTCTCCAGCTTCTCATAGACTTCATCAGTATTGGCCATTTGGGGGACTGCCTTAGGACTCATAAAAGACCCGACTTCAATGACGCTGAAGCCTGCTTTTCCCATCCCATCGAGGAGTTCCAGCTTTTCCTCTGTCGTAAACATTCTTTTTTCGTTTTGGAGACCATCGCGAAGGCCCACTTCGCAGATGCGGATCTTTTTCGGTAACATGACACATTTCCTCCCATTTTCTCTGCTTCTTCCAGAAGCAGGACAGTAAAACCGATTGTTCTGTCTTCATTGTATAAGGGGCAGAAAATTTTGTCATTATTCAGTTTTCTATTGAATTCATAGGAAGATTCTATCAAGTCCGCTTGTTACAAATCTCCACAATGAAAGCCGCTGTCTTTTTGAATGCGCTTCCCACAGGAATCTTGACATCGGCATAGCCTTCATAAAGAGGGCGCCGTTTTTGGTCAAGGTCCCGAACTTTCTCCGCGTCCTCTTTAAGAAGGGGCCGTGTTGAGGTATCAACGGAGGCAATGATAGCTTCTACATCACGGTCAAGGAAAAAGATGGTTCCGGTTTTTTTTAGAAGGGCCATATTCTCCTTTCTCGTCACAACACCGCCGCCGCAGGAAATGACGCAGCAATCCTTTTGGCAAAGCTGACGAATCGCTTCTGTTTCCCTTGTCCGAAAATAAGCTTCCCCTTTTTCAAACATATGGGGAATGGTTTCACCAGCAAGACGTTCCGTTACGACATCCGCATCGTAAAATGGCAGGGACAGGGCTTTTGCCACCAGGGCTCCAATGGTACTTTTCCCGCAGCCTGGGAGCCCAATAAAAATGAGGTTATCCATGCAGTTCCTCCTCTAAAAGAGCTGCGATACGCTCTACAATGGAGCCGTCTACTTTTTGGTCCAGCCAAATTTCTTCAGAGGCAATGGCTTGGGCAACAAGCATATAAAGACCATTACAGCTTGGCACGCCTGCTCTTTTGGCAAGGTGCATGAACTTCGTTTCTGTCGGATTATAAACAATATCGACAGCGGCTTCCCGCGTCTTTGCAAAGACCTCAGGACGGACGGGTGAAAATCCCGCATGGGGGCTCATTCCCACAGGCGTCGTATTGATGATGGTATCATGGAAAGGAAGATCTCGCTGATGAGCATAGTCCATCATGGTAACCTCCGGTGCCCGCTCAAGGAAGTCACTCAGTTCCCGCTTGCCTTTTTCCATATTGCGCGCCATGATAATGATTTCCTTCGGTCCCTGATCGAGGACATACTGCAGAACGGCACGAGCCGCGCCTCCTGTTCCAAGGACAATGATCCTTTTTCCAGAAAGATGGATGCCTTCATGGGCAAGAAGCCTGCCAAACCCCAGATAATCCGTATTATGGGCTTCCTTCCGCTCCTTGGTAAAAACAAGGGTATTGGCTGCCCCAATCTTTTGGGCGGCCTGGCTCATGGCAGGCATATGCTGAAGGGCCTTCACTTTGTAAGGAATGGTGACATTGAGGCCGTCAAAATGCTGAGCTGCCGAGGCAAAAAAATGGTCAATTTTATCTTGAGGAACCTCGATAAGTTCATAGGTTCCTGCTATTCCCATTTCTTTAAAAAAGGCTTTATGAATCTTGGGGGACCAACTATGGCCCAAGACCTTTCCTACAAGTCCTACCTTCATGACAATCTCCTATCTTCTCTCCTACAGATGGAACATGGTTCCATCGGCTTCATAATTTCCTAAGAGGGTATAATGAGCCCGTTCCCCTTGAATGCCTCGAAGGGCCCGCTGAACTGCTTCGTCCGTTTCGTGAGCAAAAATATCCATGTGGAAAAAATACTCCCATGGCCGTCCCGGGATGGGACGGGACTCGATATTCGTCATATTAATGGATTCCTCATCAAAATGGGAAAGGACGCGGTACAGGGAACCGGGCTCATGGGGCAGGGTCACGACAAGGGTCATTTTATCTGCCTTGGGGCTGATTTCTTTTTCCTTCCCAATAATGACAAAGCGGGTATAATTACTTTGATTTGTCTGGATACCGCGCATGAGAACTGTCAGGCCATAGGTTTCTGCGGCTTTGATGCCAGCCACGGCAGCAAGCCTTCTCTCTTTCCGTTCGGCGACCATACGGGCAGCTTCCGCCGTATTGCTGCAGGGAACGGCCCGCAAAAAAGGATGGGTACGAAAGAAGGCATGACACTGGGACAGCCCCTGTGGATGGGAATAGACCTCCCGAATTTCTTCCAGTTGTGTGTCACCATAGACAAGGAGGCAGTGCTCCACCTTGATAATCTTTTCCCCTACAATATAGGTATGGTATTTTCGGATCAGGTCATAGACATCTGTAATGCCGCCCGTGGAAGAATTTTCAATGGGAAGGACCCCGTAGTCGATGGTACCGTCCATGACGGCGACAACAACATCCTCAAAGTAAGGGAAGGCCTTTTTTTCATAATCCGTGTCCTCAAAAAAGCTGGTTGCTGCAAGGTCACTGTAAGCCCCGGGCACCCCTTGATATCCAATCTTACGTTTTGCCAGTCCCATTAAAGTTCACGCTCCCGGCAAAGCATGAGGTCACACAGGGCCCAAGCCGTCATGGCTTCCACAACGGGAACGGCACGGGGCACGATGCAGGGATCATGGCGTCCCTTAATTTCTAGGATGGTCTCCTCATGGGTCTTGATATTCACAGTATGCTGCGGTTTATAAATGGAAGCCGTTGGTTTTACGACAACACGGAACAAAAGGGGCATGCCCGTTGTAAGACCTCCTAGAATGCCGCCATTGTGGTTTGTCGTCGTAACGACCTTATCTCCTTTGATTGTCATCGGATCATTGGCCTCGGAACCCCGCATTCCGGCAAGGGAAAATCCATCACCAAATTCCACGCCCTTAACAGCAGGAATGGAAAAAAGTAGCCGGCTCAGCGTGCTTTCCACAGAATCGAAGTAGGGTTCCCCAATCCCCACGGGAAGGTGAAGAGCCATACATTCGATGACGCCGCCAACGGAATCCTTGTCTTCCTGGGCAGAACGGATGACGCTTTCCATGACAGCACGCGCTTTATCATCCAATGTGGCAAGGTAATGATTCCCAAGGTGAAGCAACGTTTCCTCAGTTTCTCCCAACGGATGGAAAGGTCGATCACAAGCCGTACCAATGCGGGCTATATGAGCACCGACGACGATTCCTTTTTGGCGCAGCAGCTGTTTAGCCACAGCACCTGCAAAGACAAGGGGCGCTGTAAGGCGGCCCGAAAAGGCCCCACCGCCACGATAGTCATTGGCCCCATGGGCCTTCACATATCCCGGATAATCACCATGGCTTGGACGCATGACATCCTTTAGGAGGGAATAGTCTTTGGAATGGGCATCGTGATTCACAATGCGGGCACATAGGGCCATTCCGGTTGTCTTTCCTTCAAAAAAACCACTTTCAATGGTGAATTGATCCGTTTCCTTTCGATGGGTAGAAAGAGGAGACTGCCCTGGTACGCGCCGAGCCATTTCCTTTTCAATGGCGTCTAGGTCGAGTGTGATATTGGGCGGCAGGCCATCAAGAACGATTCCGATGGAAGGACCGTGTGATTCGCCATAGATAGTCATACGAAGCCGCATTCCGACTGTAGAACTCATTTGATTTTTCCTCCTAATGATTCATAGTCCTGCCAAAATTGAGGATACGATTTCTGCACACTTTCACTGCCGGTTAGGATAACAGGACCGTCCGAACGCGTTGAGGCAATGGCAAGACTCATAGCAACACGATGATCGTTCCAGCTATCCAGCCCTGCACCGTGAAGCATCGGTATGCCCCTGATAACAAGGCCATCGGGACGCTCCTCAATTTTGGCCCCCATTTTAATAAGTTCCGTTGCCATAGCTTTAAGGCGATCGCATTCCTTAAGGCGGAGCCGTTCTGCGTGGGTGATTTCCGTCGTGCCTTTGGCGAGGGCAGCGGCTACGGAAAGAATGGGAACAAGATCGGGGCAGTCCGATGCATCGATGCGGATACCATGAAGAACTGAGGGATAAATCGTTAGGCTTTCCGGTCCTTCTTCAATTTTGGCTCCCATACGCTGCAAAATTGGAAGAATTGCCTTATCTCCCTGAAGGGAATTTGTCTTAACGCCTCGAATCGATATCCCCTTTCCTAACGCACCGGCAACCAGGAAAAAGGCAGCTTGAGAAAAGTCTCCTTCTACACTGCCGCTGTAGGGCCGATAGGCCTGACCGCCTAAGACGCGATACAAGCGCGGCTCATCCTGGAAAACGTGGATACCGAATGTGCTCAGGGCGGACAGGGTAAGTGCCACATAGCTTTGGGATTCAAAAGGGCCAGTGATTTCAATCGTGGAATCCGTCTGAAGGAGCGGCAAGGCAAAAAGAAGGCCGCTGATGAACTGACTGCTTACATCACCGGGGACCACAAAATGGCCGCTCTTTAGGGGCCCTTGGACCGAAAGAGGAAAATGGCGCTCCGATCCATAATGGAACTGAAGGTTTTCTTCCTTAAAGATGGTTTCATATGGTGTCAAGGGACGTGTCCCCAGTTCGCCTTCACCAATGAAATTGTAGCAATTGCCGTCAAGGGCTGCCAAGGGAATAAGAAAACGCAGGGTTGAACCCGATTCTCCGCAGTCCATAAGAGGAGATTTTTGATGAGGCTGCTGCCCTTTTACAAAATAGTTTTTTCGTCCTTTTTCCCCTTTCGCTTCCGTAATGGTCGCGCCAAGCGCTTCCAGACAGCGTTTAGTCGCGGCAATGTCCTTGGAAAAACTGACATCACGGATCCAGCTCTCGCCTTGGGCAAGGGCAGCACAGATAAGGAAACGATGGCCCATGCTTTTGGAAGAGGGAACCGTTACCGTTCCCGCTAAAAGCGAAGGTGTCAAGGTCAAGGTCGTCATCATTCATCCTCCACAAATGGCATCAACTCATCAAACGAAATTTTCTTCAAAAGATGCTGACCGATTTCCGGAACAATCACAAGAGTAATTTCATGCCCCCTTTTTTTCTTATCCAGGGCAATGCCGCGAACAAGGTCCTCCGGGTTCATGGAAACGCCTGTAGGAAGACCAAAACGAGCCAGCAAGGTCTTGATTTTCTGGGCAGTCCCCTTTTGGGCAAGGCCTAGGCGCTCCGCATTTTGGGTAAGACGGACCATGCCAATGCCAACACCTTCCCCATGGGTATACTTTTCATAGTGATAATACCGTTCCACAGCATGTCCGATGGTATGACCAAAATTAAGAACCATACGGGCTCCCGTATCGCGTTCGTCCTTTTCAACAACCGCAGCCTTGATAAGGATGCAGCGATGAATGATGGATTCAGCTGCAGCAAAGATGGCCCGATCATCAGGAAGCGATTCCAACGCGGCAAAAAAGTCGGCACTGCCGAAAGCTCCGCATTTTATGACCTCTGCAAAGCCGTCATGGAGGTAACGGACCGGCAAGGTGTCAAGAAGATCTGGATCGATAAATACGCCTCGCGGCTGGTAGAAAGCACCTACGAGATTTTTTCCTTCGGGCAAATCCACAGCGACCTTACCGCCGACGCTGCTGTCAATCTGGGAAAGTAACGTTGTTGGGATCTGGATAAAATCAATCCCCCGCAGATAAGACGCGGCCACAAAGCCAGCAAGATCTCCCACGACACCGCCGCCCAAAGCCACAACCAGATCCGACCGGGTCATTCCAAACTGGGCGCAGGACCGAACCATGGATTCAAAGACCGCAAGTGTCTTATGGTTTTCCCCATGAGGAAAAACAAAACGGCGAACCGTAAAGCCTTCCTTGGAAAGTTTTTCTTCGATTGCTTTCCCATAAAGGGCATCCACTGTGTCATCCGTGATAATAGCCGCTTTTTCAGCTTGAGAAAGGCGGCGGATCTTTGTTCCGACATGCTGCCACAGACCCCGGGCGATTTCAATGGTATAGGAATCCTTTCCAAGAGCAACATTAATTTTTTCCATAGAACATATCCCTTCTCTTCTTCTTTGCTTCATCCATCATGGCAAGGAGTGTCTTTCTGTCTTCCTCCTTTAACGCTTTTTTCCATCTTTCCAGCTGGGTTTCAAGGCGCTCAATTTCTTCAATGACAGGTTCCTTATTCAGGAGAAAGAGATCTGACCACAGCGTTCCATTGATATCGGCGACCCTTGTTACATCACGGAAGCTGCCAGCAATGAAGTACTTGATATTTTCCTGCATGGAATCACTGTTCATGAGGGACACCGCCATGATATGGGGTAAATCACTTGTGTAGGCAATGATGCCGTCATGCTCCCTGGCAGAGAGTTCAACAACCCTGCCGCAGCCAATCTGAAGGGCGATTGCACGAAGCCAGGCTACGTTTTCCGGCCGATTTTCTTTGCGCTTGATGAGAATGAAATTCGCCCCTTCGAAAATCCGGGAGGTACTTTGACCATATCCTTTGCCTTCCCGTCCGGCCATCGGATGAGCCGGGACAAAATCCATTTCCGGTCCCAAAAGCCTATCAATTTCATCGGGAATACTGCCTTTGATTCCCATTACATCCGTAAGCAGGACGTCCTTTTTGAAATCCTTCACATGGTCCTTGACAAAAGAAACAAAGCCCCCGGGATATATGGCGCAGATGATGATATCCGCTTCCTGCAAAAGGGACGGATTCTCATCAGCAATATCTGTAATATACCCCTCATCCTTAGCCATAAGGGAAACAATATGATTGCGGTCCATGCCGATGATCCTATGGGCCTTCCGGTTCTTCAGGGCCTTGGCATAGGAGCCGCCAATAAGGCCTAATCCAATGATGGCAAACGTCGTTTCTTCCAGTGACTTCATGTGAATGGTTCCTTTCTCCTACTCTGCTTCTTTACTTCTAAGGGGATTACAGCTCGCGGCCCACGACAGGAGCGATTTTACGAAGGTCTTCCATAAGGTCATGGAAGGCTGGCAAGGTAAGACTCTGTGCTCCGTCACAAAGGGCATGCTGGGGGTCGTTGTGGGTCTCAATGATCAGCCCGTCAGCACCGGCTGCAAGGGCTGCCCGTGCCATGGAGGCAACCATCCAGGATTTTCCGGTCGCATGGCTGGGATCAACAATGACAGGCAGATGGCTCAGCCGTTTGACGGCACAAATAGCAGATAAATCCAGGGTATTGCGGGTATATGTCTCAAAAGTTCGTATGCCTCGTTCACAAAGAATGATATTTTCATTGCCCTCACTCATGATATACTCTGCACTCATGAGCCACTCTTCGATAGTAGCGGAAAGCCCGCGCTTTAAGAGGATTGGAACATTCGTCTTTCCCAGCTCCTTAAGAAGCGTAAAGTTCTGCATATTGCGGGCCCCTACTTGGATAAGGTCCACCTTTTCGACAAATTCCGCAATTTTGTCGGCAGACATGATTTCCGTAACGATAGGCAGCTGCTCCCTACTGCCCGCTTCACGGATCATGTCAAGGCCCTTATCTCCCAGCCCTTGGAAGGAATAAGGGGAAGTGCGGGGCTTAAAGGCACCGCCGCGCAGCATGGAAGCACCGCTTTCCTTCACGGAATGGGAGATTTTTTTCATCTGTTCCGGGCTTTCAACAGAACAGGGACCTGCTATGACGGTAAACTTTTTTCCGCCTACAGGAACACCGCTTACATCGATGATGCTGTCATCGGGATGGAACATACGATTGGCCCGTTTAAAAGGTTCCTGCACGCGCAGAGCCTTTTCCACATCAGGATTGACGAGGAACTCTTCAGGGTCCAAAACACTCGTATCCCCCACAATTCCCAAGATTGTTTGGTTTACCCCCATGCTTTCATGGATTGTAAAGCCACGTTTCTTGAGCCCCGCTTCCACTTCTGCAATTGCTTCTTTTGGGGCACTTTTTTTCATAACGATAATCATTGCTACCATCCTCCTTAAAAATAAAAAAGCAGGCTCGTAAGGAGTCTGCTTTGAACGGTCAAAACCTATCATCAAACCCGCCCTGCTATCATCAGTCACAAGGGGGATTCGGCACTCGCTTTACGGTAGAACAAGCATTCTTTTGTGGGCACGCAAAATAGCCAAAGCTAAAATAGCTCTGGTAACGATACACAAAAGCCTCTCCAAGTAAAGCAATCTGCATCATGCCTAACCGTCCTTTCTCTACTAGAATGGCTAAAGTGTAACGCTAAATCATAAAAAGGTCAATAAAAAAGCCAATTTATTTTCTTGAAATAGAAATAAATCAGCTTTTTGTATCAATTTTTATAGTTGAAGCTGGACATAATGAAGGCCCAGTCCATGACCTGTCACATCTGCAAAACGAACGAGAAGGGTTCCATATTGAGGCAGGTCCTTTAAAGGAAGGCACAAAGCGCTTTCGGTAAATAAAGCTTCATCCTCATGGCTATCCGTACGTTTGGGGTCATCAATGGCAACTGTCACATTGAGCAAACGGCCAAAAAGTTCCGCCTTCTGAATGGTCATTTGGCCGCCCCGTCCTTCTGTATCCATGGCTGTATAGATCACAAGAAATGGGTCATAAGCCTTGCCATGATATTTCTGCTGGGCGCTTTGGATTTTTTCTTTTGCTGTAGACATCCGTTTGACTTCCCCCGTCCCAGCCGCATCGATCTTTTCAAGAACAACTTGACGGGGTACGAAGGCCGTTCCAACAAAACCGTCTGGAGTGACCTCCGGATCATGGTTCCAGTTATCGGTTGCAGCCGTTCCCCTATATAAGACCTTGCCTCCATCGACAATTTTTTGAGAAACAAAGAGTTCTCCATCAGCAAGCGGGAGTTTTTCATTTGCATTTGCAGCATTAAAAGATAGAACCACTCCGAAAAGACCCATAAAAAGAGCCGTCATCATTCGTTTTTTCACGAGTTTTCACCCTTTCTTAAAGAGGAAGCAAAAGTCTCCCCTTCAACGCCAAAGGAAAAAGGAGCCTTAAGGCTCCCCCCTCCCCTTTTGCCTCACAGCTTATTTACGATGTCATCAAGGGCCTTACGGCAGCCTTCACTAAGGTCCTGAAGCGGCTTGCCGTTATCTTCAGCTGCAACGACCATGGGATCGATGGGAATCTGCCCCAGGAAAGGCAGCTGTTTTTCCTCTGCCAGCTGCCGGCCGCCGCCGGACTTGAAGATATCAACCTTTTCCCCACAGTGAGGGCAGATAAAGCCGCTCATATTTTCAATGATGCCGCGAATCTTGATATGTGCCATGTCACAGAAGTTGACGGACTTACGCACATCGGCCAAGGAAACCTTCTGCGGCGTCGTCACAATGATGGCTTCCGCATCGGGGATAGTTTGAACAACGGTCAATGGTTCATCACCCGTTCCTGGCGGGCAGTCAATAATCAGATAGTCAAGGGCTGGCCAATCCGTATCGGAAAGGAATTGACGAATGGCGCCAATCTTGACAGGGCCGCGCCAAATGAGGGGATCATCTTCACTTTGCAGCAGTCCCTGGGCTGAAATGAAGCAGAGGTTCTTATTGACTTCAAAAGGCAGGAGACGATCTTTCTTTGCCATCAAATGGGCATTGGAAAAACCAAGCATACCGGCAACGCTTGGACCGTGAAGATCCACATCAAGAAGACCGACCTTAAAACCTTTTTCCGCCAAAAGCAGGGCAAGATCGACAGATACCGTAGACTTTCCCACGCCGCCTTTTCCGCTCATGACAATGTATTTATGGTTAACCTGGCCAAGGAATTGATGAATAGCCACGTCCTGAGGATTGACTTTCTTCTCACCTGCAGAAGGGCAGCCTGCGCAGCTCGACTGAGAGCAGTGATCACAATCTGACATAATAAGACTCCTTCCCTTTGCCTCCTTAGGAGACTACTGTACCCCGTTATTATACAGAAATTCAATGACCTTTGCAAACCCCCTCCCCCTATTCCCTGCAGCAGGCTAAGCGTCTGGAAACGCCTAGTAAGGACCTTTTGCGCATAAAAAAATCTGGGAAGAAAAGCTTCTTCCCAGATTGTTCCTCCCCAGTTCATTATTTTTTGTTTTTAGCCTGTTGTGCAGCCTGAGCCTGCTGGATTTCCTTTTGGATATCGGCGGGCATGATGACAAGACCATTCATCATGGGTTTGCGTCCTTTCGTGTCAAAGATTACAACGACACGGGCATTCGGGGATTTGTTGGCCTTACCAACATAAACAAGCTCATCCGCATTGTCAAAACGACGGAGCTGGTACAGTTTCAGATCAGAGATCTTGCCAATCTGGTCTTCTACATTCTTTTTCGTGGTTTTGAGTGCAGCGGACGTGAAGTTCTTCTTCAGTTCCGGTGTGAAATAGGTTTCAACCGTCGCCAAGTCCGTATTAGACGTGAGCACCTTCATTACAGCGTCAACAGCCTGTTCTTCCATTTTAAGGGCATCACTGGCAGGACTTGCAAGGCCGAGGCTAGACAGGCCAAGACTCATAACCATAACAAGTAAAGCAATCAATTTTTTCATGTTTGTCATCCCTTCCTTACAAAATTATAATTTCTTCCATTATACACGATAATAATGATTTTTGCTAATTACAGTGAATCCTTTTCAATCCTTTCCATCGCTTCAATCGTCCCTTCACGACTGCCAAACGCAGTCAAACGAAGGTATCCTTCACCCATGCTGCCGAAACCGGAGCCAGGGGTCCCAACGATGGCAAGTTTGTTCAGGAGATAATCAAAATATTCCCAGCTTTTCATCCCGTTCGGGCACTGCATCCAAACATAGGGGGAATGAACACCGCCAAAGTAAGTATACCCCTTTTGATCAAAGGTGCGCATCATGATGCGGGCATTTTCCCGATAATACTCCAGCATATCACCGCACTGCTTCTCGCCTAGGACGGACATGGCAGCTTCCGCGCCGCGCTGCACAAAATAATTGACCCCATTGAATTTTGTCGTCTGACGGCGGAGCCACATCGTATTGAGATGGAGTTCCCTCCCATCGGGTGTCCGGCGAACCAATTCCTGAGGAACAACCGTATAGCCGCACCGGGTTCCGGTAAAACCAGCCGTCTTGGAGAAAGAACAAAATTCAATGGCGCATTCACGGGCACCAGGGATGGCAAAGATGCTGCGAGGAATGGATGGGTCCGTAATGAAAGCCTCATAAGCTGCATCATAAAGGATGATGGCGTCATTCTTCCGTGCATAAGCGACCCATTTCTCCAGCTGTTCCCGTGTATAAACAGCTCCTGTCGGATTATTTGGTGAGCACAGATAGATGATATCCGCTTTCACGCTGTCATCAGGCATGGGCAGGAAATGATTTTCCGGGGTTCCGTTCATATAAAGAATCTTGCGGCCCCGCATCGTGTTCGTATCCGCATAAACCGGATAAACGGGATTAGGAACGAGAACAACATTTGTATCTTCAAAAAGATCCGTGATATTGCCGCAGTCACTTTTGGCCCCATCACTGATAAAAATATCCTTTGTATCCAGTTTCACACCATGACGGGCGTAATACTTTTGGATGGCCTCATGCAGGAACTCATAGCCTTGTTCTGGACCATAGCCGCGAAACGTTTCCTTATGGCCTAATTCCTCAACCGCCTTTTTCATTGCATCTACTACGCATGGTGCCAAAGGCAATGTGACATCGCCAATCCCCATCTTGATGATTTTCTTTTCCGGATGGGCTGCGGTAAACGCAGCAACTCGCTTTGCAATATCCGTAAAAAGATAGCTATCCTGAAGCTTTGCATAATTTCCATTTACAATTGCCATAGGTAATAATTCCCCCTCAACATCCACTGAATTAGGTTATATAATGAAAAATAAGCTTTCCTCATTGTAGTGTAAAACTATGACCTTGTCAATAAAATTGTACATCTTTTAAGGAAAATTCCTTAATAAATTCACAATCTGTTTATTCCAGGATATCATCGGGAATCTCCATCTCTCCTTCATACACAGTGACAGCCGGTCCCTTCATCATCATATGACCATCGCTGCGATAATTGAGCTGCAGGGGTCCGCCAACAGCTTCAACGGTAAGGAATTTATCACGGCGTCCTGCTTTGCCCAAGGTAATGGCCGTATAGGCAACAGCGCAGGCACCGGTTCCGCAGGCAAGGGTTTCCCCACTGCCGCGTTCCCAGACACGGAACTTGACATGGTTATCATCCACGATCTCAACAAATTCCACATTGACCCGTTCCGGGAAATAGGAAGAATGCTCAATGATGCGGCCCACTTTTTCAACAGGGGCCGTGGCCACGGCCTCAACAAAGGTTACAAAATGAGGATTTCCCATGGACACACCGGTTCCGCGGAGCGTAAGGGATTCCCCATCGACAGTGACCGTAATGGCCTCATCAAGACAAGTGCTTTTCTCCCACTTCATGGGAATGGAAGGAGGATCCGTTATGGGAACTCCCATATCAACAGTAGCAGATACAACCTGACCGTCGGCCACGTCCATAGCGATGGTCTTGATGCCGCTTAAGGTCTCCAGGGTAATCGGATTTTTTCGAGTAAGCCCCTTATCATAAACATATTTTGCAATGCAGCGCGACCCGTTGCCGCACATCATGCCCTCCGACGCATCAGCATTGAACATGCGCATCCGAAAATCAGCCTTATCAGACGGGCAGATACAAATCAGCCCATCAGAACCAACGGAAAGGTGCCGTGGACTGACGTATGCCGAAATCTTCCCAGGTTCAGGAATCATTCTGTCCATACAATTGACATAAAGATAGTCATTGCCACAACCCTGCATTTTAGTAAATTTCAGTTTCATAGGAACCCCCTCAACATAAAGAATCGCATAGGAACAGCTCAAAACCAGTTCCATTATAGAAGAATTGAAAAAGAGGGTCAACCAAAGATAATTTCCCATAAAAAAACAAAAAAAGAGGTTCTTTGTCAAATGTTGGGGTGCCCCACAACTAAATCGCCTTTTAGGAACTC
>UPXT01000032.1 GCA_900538365.1 uncultured Acidaminococcus sp.
GAGGACACGAATCTGGACGGTCACTTTAGCGCCCCAAAATAAATTATAGAACCAATTTCTCCCCTCATCGAGAGATGACAAAAATCCCCAGTAAGGAATGATGAGAGATTCATTACTGGGGATTTTTTATTTTTCCTCTGAAAGCAGGGCTTGGTATTTCTTACCCCATGTTTCCATGGCTAGAATAATCGGCTCCATGGACTTCCCAATGGGACTTAGGGCATATTCTACACGGGGCGGGATCTCGGGATAGACCGTGCGGGTGATGATGCCGTCTTTTTCCAGGCTGCGGAGGGAATCGGTCAGGACTTTCTGGCTGATTCCGTCAAGGTCTTGTTTGAGCTCGTTGAATCGCCAGGAACGGATTCGTAGGTTGCGGAGGATGAGCAGTTTCCATTTACTGCCAATGAGGGATACGGTCGTTGCAACGGGGCAGGCTGGCAATTCTTCTTTGGTCCGCATGGCAAGGGCTCCTTCCTTATGCTTTATTGATGCTTACTTTTTCATTACAAGCGGAGACGCAAGAGAGTACAAGACAGTCACCAAAAGGTGACCTAGGTTATAAAAAGGTGCGTACTTGTTGGAAAAAAGCCCTCTTTATTATGCGGAACGGCATTCGCCGTCTCTAAGGCGAAACACGAAGGCAAAAGACTGTACACCAAAAGTACAAAATCCTTGGCAGCAGAAAATAGTTTTGTCCTTAAAAGTCGAAACGAGCAATCTGCGAGGAGAGGCACACTGTCGGGTCTTTTGCCTCTGAGCTCGATTTCTCCGAAATCGATCCGCCCCGCCTTGGTAAGGCGGAACGACATTCGCCGTCTCTAAGGCAAAAGATAAAACCAGATAGTGCTAACAAGAAGAAACCGTTTCCTGCTTTCGTGCTGCGAAAAATCGTTAGGATAAATCAAATCAAAAATATTGCCATCCCCAAAAAAAGCCGTAAACCGAATTCGTGTCTTGATTCGGTTTGCGGTTCTCTTTTTATGTTGAGTCTTTTGCCTTAGTACTCGATGCGAAGCATCATTCCTAAAGAAACAGCGCCAAACCGAACCTTTGATACGCGTTCGGTTTGGCGCTGTTTGGTTTATTCTTTATAGCCTGACAGCCAGAGCCGAAGGCTCGAGACAGCATTCGTCCGTGAGGACGAATAGACAGCTTGACAGCCTTCATAGCATCACAGCTTCACAGCTCCCTTACGTCAGCTGTTTACTCAATCACCTTTCTCACAATCTCCTTAATAAACTCAAACATGCGCATAGTGGAGGGAATGCTGAGCCACTCTTCCGGCGAATGGAGGTTGCCGGCGTCAGGACCGATGGAGATACAGTCAAGGTCCGGACGCTTTTGAAGGAAGAAACCGCATTCAAGACCGACATGGACAGGCGTTGCGGCAAGTTCCTTATGAAAGACTTCGGCGTACGTTTTGGTTGCAAGGTCCTTGATCTTGGAGTCCGGGTGATTGGGCCAGCCGGGATAGACGGCGTAGACAGTGAGTTTACCGCCAATAAGCTCAATCAAGGTATCAAACCGGTATTTGACGACATCGCGCTGGGAATCAAAAGAGGAGCGGACTTCCGATTCTGTCGTAAAAAGTCCCTTCTTGAGGTCCAGGTCCACTTTTCCCGTATTGATGGAAGTCTGCACGACACCAGGGACTTCGCCGTTCATTTCCATGACCCCCTGGGGCATGAGGATCAGGAACTGGATGAGGGCCTTGGTTTCCTTGATGGAAAGGACCGCATCGATTTCATCAGCAGTGACTGGGGTCTTGGTGAAAAAGAGCCGAGGATTGGTCCCTTTATATTCTGCCATAAGGGCCTTTTCCATGGTCTCCATAAGGGCCAGGAAGCCATCCCTAACATGGGTCGGAACCCCGATAATGGCGCTTGCCTCGCGGGCAATGGCCAGACGGAATGTGCCGCCTGTCAAGGCTGCAAGCTGGATGGGAATGGCCCGGCGGGCTGCAAAGAGCATCCGGGATAGGAGCCGAATGGCGCTTCCCCGACCGCGGTGGATATCTTCCCCTGAGTGGCCGCCCATCATGCCGCCAACCCCAATCTTGAAATAGGTCAGGTCTTTACCCGGTTTTTCCGGTGTCACAGTCTTTTCATAGTGGATTCCATAGCCACCGGCGCTTCCCGTAGTGGCATGGTTTTCCCGGGCGTTATCGATATTGATGAGCTGGTGGGAATGGAACCAGTCAATATCTGCCGCCGCGGCCCCGCTGAAATCTTCTTCCTCTGCTGTCGTGAAAAGAACCTCGATTTCCGGATGGGCTTGGGTTTCATCATCCAGGAGAGCCATGGCAAGGGCCACGCCAATGCCGTCATCAGCGCCCAAGGTCGTACGGCCGCCCGTTGTGAGACGGTCCCCCTCAAGGACAAGGGTGAGCGGGTCTTTATTGAAGTCATGGACAACGCCCGGCGCGGCCACACAGACCATGTCAAGATGGGCTTGAAAGAGCAGGACCGGTTTTTCTTCATAGCCCGGTGTGGCGGGTTTCCGGATGTATAGATTATGATGCGTATCTTGCCAGCTCATCCACTTTTCGTGTCGTTTGGCCCACGTATAGATTGCGTTGCTCAGGGCTTTTTCCTTAAAGGAAGCGTGGGGAATTTCACAAAGCCAAAGAAAATAGGAAAAAACAGGATGCTGGTTCAATTCTTCAAGTGTTCTTGGTACTGCCATGGCAAAGGCCCTCCTCTTTGGTATCATTGCCCTCATTGTAGCATATCCCTTTAAGGTTGTCACAAGCTCTTTACCTTAATCGTGATTTGTAAAGGGCCTCCTTTATTCTTTGCAAATTGTTAGACGTTTTTGCATCGGCAGTGTTCACTGAATGACAACACTTATTCAAGCAATGATGAACATGATTAGATTTCTTCAACTTGGCTTAACACATACATAATTTGTAGTATAATAGCAACATGCATTAAAATACATCTGCTTAAGGTCATGTTGGAAGTTATGGTGGGGAGGCCTAGCGGATGATAGGGAATCTTAAGTTAAGGAGTTGCATCATTAATATGGACAATGAAAAAGATTATGGAGAGGCCCATTTGAACCCCTTGCAGCGCCAGAACATGAGAATCTTTATCGAAGCTACGAAAAGTCTCATGGATTCGGTTGGAGAGGAAGGACTTTCCATCCGCAAGATTGCCGCGAAGGCTGGCTACAACAGTGCGACAATCTATAATTATTTCCAAGATCTGGATGAGTTGATCCTTTTTGGTTCCGTGAGCTTTTTTCGCGATGTTTTCCAAAAGGTTCTGGAAGGACGCAGGGACGACATGACTTGGAAGGACCGCTACATCTATTTCTTCCGCAGCCTTGCCAGTGTAAGCTTTAGAAAGCCAAAGGCTTTCTATAATATGTTCTATGGTCCCCACAGCGAAGAACTGGGTCACATTATGCGGGTCTATTTCAACCAGCTTTACCCCGAAGAGCTCAACGGCATTGATGCCGGTTTTGCCCAGGTGATGCGCGAGGGAATCTTGGTGAATAAGTACCGCCTGCTTTTTACCAATCTGCTGCGGGAAGAAAACTATACGGAAGAAGTTGAAAAGATTACGCCTGTGCTTTTGAATTCCCTCTATCATACGTTCCTTCATGAAGCCATCAAGCGGGGGAAGGATTTTGATGTGGAACAAAAAGCCGCGTATTTTGTGAAAATGGTAAAGACCATCCTTGATGGGTCCATCATTATTTCCAATTATCAAAAGGAACATAACTGACATGGCTGTACTGCAAGATTGTCCTTGCAGTACTTTTTTGATGAGAAAAAGCAACCTGAAGCAAGGCAGCTGACCTTCCTTTAGATGTACGGCAGATAAAGGGAGGACCCTGGTCAATCAGCGTAAATAGGCCCATCCGGTTAAAGGAAACCGGATGGGCCTATTTATCTATTTGAGGCGATGTTTCATGGCCCTTTTGCTCAGATGAGTGCCCTGCGCCACGTACCCTGATGCCAGCGCCAAAAAAAGACGAGACCGCGGCTGCATTCATCAAGGGCCATGGCGACCCAGATGCCGACAAGGCCCCAGAGAAGATGGACGCCAAAGAACCAACCGCCCAAAACGGATACGGACCACATGAAGATGATCCCAATCGTAATGGGCGCCTTTACGTCGCTGGCGGCGTTCAGGGCCATGACCATGCACATGTTGACGGCCCGTCCCATTTCAAGGAAGATGTCGACGAACATAATGGTCTTTCCCAGTTGATGGACTTCCAGATCACTCGTAAAAAGGGAAAAGATAGCATCGCAGTTAAAATAGACGAGGATGCTCAAGGTACCGGAAAGAATCAGGGAAACAAAAATCGTGAATTTCACCTGTTTATCAACTTGCTTGTTGTCATCGGCCCCTTTGAAGTAGCTGACAAGGATCTGGGTGGCCATGGCAAGGGCTTGGGAATAAAGGTAGCTGATCATCGCAATGATGTAGGCATAGACCTTTGTTGTGATGACAGCGACACCAAAGAGATTGACAAACATCATGAGCGTTGTCTGGGATAGATTATAGGAAAATGTTTCTCCAGCAGACGGAATACCGAGGTAGAGCAAGCGGCCCAAAGTCTTTTTGGGAAAAGGACGGAAGTGGGAAAAATCAAAGCGCAGGGTCGTCTTTTTCCGTACGAGGATCATGACCAGGATGAGTCCCAAGGTCTTTGCCGTATTGGTCGAGATGCATACGCCGAGGACGCCCAAGGAGGGGATGGGACCCAACCCGTGGATCAACATCATGTTGCCTGAAATATTGAGAATGTTCATGATAGACGAAGCGAGCATGGTTTCTCGCAGGAGCCCAAACCCACGCAAAAAGGCGATAAAAGCCATATAAACGCTTTGAATCACGACAAAAAGGCCAATCCAGCGCAGATAAAGATGCGCTTCCGTCCAGATTTCCGGCGGTATCCCCAAAAGATGAAGGAATATGTCAGGAAAGAAAAAGAGAATGAAACTGATGAAGCTGCCAAGGATCAGGTTCAAGAGGAGGGAAACGGAAGCGACTTGGCTTGCTTTTTCCCTTTCTCCGGAGCCCCGGTAATGGGCAATGAGAATGGTTGCCGCCTGGGATAGGACCGACAAAGTGAGGATGATCATGTTGACAATCATATTGTCGTTTCCTACAGCAGCAACGGCTTCCTGGGAATAACGGCTGAGCATGAACTGGTCCATGTTGGGAACAAGCATCTGCAGGCTAATTTCGATAAAAATCGGCAGGGACATGACAAAAACGGACCATTTATTGCGGTAATCTGCCGCACTTACCATAAAAAAAGACCTCCCATCTGGAAAGGATGTTCGTATCCTATCACGTTAGGAGGGATGATTCAAGGGATGAGGGAAGGTTGCGAATACGAAAAATATTCGGATAGTTTTTATAGAAAAACGCAAATGTAAGCTAAAAAGTGTCTTGCGGGCTTATTTCTTGACTTTCTCATGCCTTCTTTTGCCCAGGGTTTCTAAAAGGAGGCCTGCAAGGACGACAAGTAACCCAATCTGCACCAAAATAGGAGGAATCGTTCCAATAAAGAGCGCGACCCAAAGTGGCGCCAGGATCATTTCAAGAAGTGCAAGAAGGGATGCTTTTTGAGCGGAAATGGTTTGTACGCCCATGGCAAATAGGCCATAACCGCCTGCTACTTGAATAATCCCCATGATGAGCATCAAGATCCAGTCAAGCGGAGTCATGGCAGCAAACCCGAGGCGTGCTGGTTCAAACAAAAGAAATACGACGCCTGCCGTTGCGAGATTTGCCAGACAAACGGCGCCCAAGGCATTAGTGTCCGTTACTTTTTTTGAGGAAAGTGTCATGAGTGCAAAAAATATGCCTTCTGATAAGGCAATCGTATTTCCAGTCGCATTGGAGTCCCCAGATCCTCCGCTCATCATGAAGATGACGACACCGGCTGAGATGATAAGGACCGGCAAAAACTGCCGCCAAGGAAGCTGACGGGTCACCACGACGGTGCCAATAAAGATCCACAGGGAGGCCGTATACTGCATGCCGATGGCAATGGCAGGGCTCGTAAGCGATAAGGAAACAATCACGGCAAGGCAAAGTGCGGTATATGAAATAAAGTATAGTGGAAGGCAGCGGTTTCTCCTGATTTCCCTGATCCGCAAAAAGGGAAGGAGGGCGAGACCTGCAATAAGGGAACGTAACCCGCAGATGAGAAAGGGATCAAGGGTCAGGTATTTAACGATGGGCGAGTTGATGCTCCAACAAACAGCGGCTAAAAGAACCAAGAGGGTTCCCCTACGTTCATTTGAAAATTTCATGGTTTCACCACCTTTGATGGATAATTTTCAATAGATTTTCAATCATGATTGAATTATAATCAAGATAGATATTAGAATTATCTGTATTATACGTAGAAACAGGGAGTGTTGTCAATTCTGAATTTGCAAGAAAGGAGCCCCTATGAACGATCAAAAACAACTGATTTCATCCCTTGGGGAAGAGATGACAATCCGTCAGAAACGAACAATGATATTTTTTATTGAGGCGACCAAACATATCCTGCAGGAAGATGGCTATGATCACCTGACGATTCGTGAGATTGCTCAAAGAGCAGGTTACAATGCAGCAACCCTCTATCACTATTTTCGGGATCTTGATGAGCTGATTATTTATGGTTCGGTTGGTTTTCTCAGTGACTATGTCTGCCTTTTGGCCGGCCGAATCAAGCCTTCCATGAACGCTCTCCAAAAATATCAAACCATCTATGCCTGCTTTAATCAAATCGCTTTTGTTTGGCCCCGAGTGTTCTATCACATGTTCTTTGGAAACCATCATGTTGATTTGGGGCAGGTCATCAGCACCTACTACAAGGTCCTTTATCCTGAAGAAATCCAAAAAATCCCCGATTTGCCCCTGCGGGAGATGCTCCAGCGAGGAACCTTGTTTGAACGTGACCAGGTCATAATGGACGAACTCGTGGCAGAGGGCACCATCCGAAGGGAAGATGCGGCCCTCACGTTAGAGACCATTATTGCGCTCCATGAACGTTATCTGCATCAAGCAAGCCTTCTTAAGAAAGAAGATCCCCGCCCCTTGGAAGAAGCTTTCCAAAAAGTCTTTCTCTTTGTCCTTGAAAAGGTTTCAGCAAAGTCAACCGTCCCCCGTTAGGTCAATCCCTTTTACCCTGGATTCTCCAGGATGAAATACTGGCGGAGGAAATCAATCCTATCAAAAGTGAGGTGTTTTATGATGAGTCAAGCCGTTAATGAAAAGCAGAAAGAACGCTCCCTTCATGCGTTAAATCCAATGGTCCTGCTTGCTCTGATTGTATTTCTTTGTTTTCTCGCTTCTTATGTTGTTCCTGCAGGGGAATATGCCCGAATCCTTGATCCCGTGATTAACAAGGAAATCGTTGATCCTGCTTCCTTTTCTTATGTGCAGCAAAAGCCCGTTTCTTTTTTCTTTCTCCTTCAATCCCTGACCTTAGGGCTGCAAAATGCAGCAGAAATCATCTCTTTTCTTTTCATTATTGGCGGCACTTTTGCTATTATGGAGGCAACAGGCGCCATTGGAGCTGGATTATCCAACATTGTCCGTAAGATGAAGGGCCGTGAGCTCTTGATGATTCCTGTCTGCATGGTCCTTTTTGGGATGGGGTCCTGTTTTGCCGGGAATTTCGAAGAATTCCTCGCCTTCATTCCTCTCGTCATTGGTATTACGGTTGCCATGGGATTTGATTCCCTGACAGGGATTGGCATCGTCTTTTGTGCAGCTGCTTCTGGATACGCAGGTGCTGTGACCAATCCTTTTACGGTGGGCGTTGCCCAAGGCATTGCAGGGCTGCCTTTATTTTCCGGACTGCAGCTGCGTCTTGCCCTGTTTGCAGCTCTGATCTTGGTATCGATTGGCTACGTGACTTGGTATGCGCACCGCATTAAAAAACATCCCGAACGCTCATCGGTCCATGAGGAAGACCTGAAGTATAACAGGACTTTGGAAGCTGAAGAAGTTCCCCATATGACAACACGTCATAAAATGGTTCTTTTGATGTTTGTCCTTACCATTGCTGCCGTTATCGTGGGCGTCTTGAAATTTGACTTTTATATCAACGAAATGGCTGGACTCTTTCTATTCTGTGGAATCGTCAGTGGCATCATTGGCGGCCTTTCAGCTGGTGAAATTGCCGATGCTTTTCTCAAGGGATGTGGGAACCTGCTATTTGCCAATATTGTCATAGGCATGTGCAATGCCGCGACGATCATCATGCAGGAAGCTCATATCATGGATACAATCATCTATTTTCTGGCTGGACTGTTAAATGGGCTGCCTCCAGTCCTGACGGCTTGCGGAATGTTTGTAATCCAAGATATCTTTAACATCCTGGTTCCTTCGGGAAGTGGCCAGGCTGCGATTACAATGCCGCTTATGGCTCCTTTAGCTGATCTTATTGGCGTGACCCGTCAGACCGCCGTCCTTGCCTTTCAGATGGGAGATGCCTTCACAAACGTCCTTGCTCCGACCAGTGGAGAAGTTGTTGCCGCCTGTGCTATGGCCCGTATTTCCTTTGGAAAGTGGTTCCGCTGGCTTCTGCCGCTTTTTGGATTGTGGTGGCTGGTTGCCTTTATCTTCCTCACCATTGCTGTAAAGATTCGCTATGGCCCATTTTAAAGGAGGAAGAGGCAATGAACCAAAACAAGATATCCCTGGATACTCTCCAAAAGGAAGCGGTGTTCAGCCATTTCTTTGCCCTCTGCCGGATTCCCCATAACTCCCATGAAGAAAAAAATCTCAGTGATGCTATCTGGACATGGGCCAAAGCAAAAGGCATGGCGGTCTGGCAGGATGAACGAAATAACCTGCTCCTGCGGCGGGATGCCTCACCGGATGCCCGCCAAAAGCCGGGTCTCATTATGCAGGCCCACATGGATATGGTCTGTGAAAAGGCACCCCATGTGGTTCATGATTTTCAAAAAGATCCCCTTGTCCTTGAAGTTAGTGGTGATTTACTGGGAACCGGCGGACGGACAACACTGGGAGCTGATGATGGCATTGGCGTAGCTTTAGGGCTTGCCATCATGGAACATCCGCCTGCTTCCCATCCTGAGCTGGAACTGCTTCTTACAACGGATGAAGAAGATACCTTCAGCGGTGCAGCTGCTGTCGATTTTTCTAGGATTCATGGCCGCCAGCTTCTTAATCTTGATCATGCCCGGGAAGGGCAGGCCATCGTTGGAAGCGCAGGGGGCATGGGGGTCTGTTGCCAAAAGCACGTCCAATTGGAATCCGTTCAGAAAGAGGATCGATTCATCTGTCTTTCCATAGACGGTATGGTGGGCGGCCATTCTGGGGAAGATATCCATCGCGGAAGGGGAAGTGCCATTTCTTTATTGGGAAGATGGTTGGAGGCAGCAGGAAAAACGGCTCCTTTTCGTCTTGCCCAGCTTAAGGGCGGTACCTTCCGTCTTGCCATAGCTCGTGAAGCAAGGGCTGTCATTGCTGTGGATAAAGTTGCGGAACCTGCGGTTGTAGAGACCCTTGAATCAGCAAGGAACCATATCCTTTCTGAATATAAGGAAACAAATCCGGAAATGAGGATGCACATCGAGGCCACATCAATAGACAGGATTTCCGTCATTTCAGCAAGGGACAGTAAACTCACGACAGCATTCCTTCTGCTTGCCCCACAAGGAATCCTTGAAATGGAAGGCCTGGATCACTTTTGCGTCAGGTCCAGCGCAAATCTGGGAGAACTGACTTTTGATGAAAAAAAGAAATGTGTCAAAGGGATTATAGAACTGCGTTCTTCGGCCATTATGGGGGCTGAAGCGATGTATGGAAAGATTGAGGCACTCATGCATCTTGTTGAGGGCAGCTGTACCACTTTTAGTCCGTATCCAGCCTGGCCTTACCGGAAAAAATCTTCTCTGCGGGAAAAGGTTAGGAAAACGTATGAGACCCTAAGGCAGGACTCCCTTCTTGTCACACCTGTTCACTGCGGTTTGGAGTGCGGATTTTTTGTTGCTGCTTGCCCTGACCTTGACTGTGTCTCCGTGGGGCCCGATATCTTTGACCTGCATTCACCTCAAGAGAGGCTAAGTATTTCTTCGACGCTTCGGGTGGAGCACTTCCTGCGGGAGCTCATCAAGGAACTGGCTCGATAATCAATATATGGGTAGGAGCGATCGTGAAGACCATGATCGCTCCTTTTTGGTTTTGGGACTATGCAAATAAGGACCTCAGGCCAAAGGGCTGATGCCGTTTGTGGCACCAGTTTCACTTTTCATTGAAAAGAATGAGCGCGATTGCTTTTTTTTGCTCCGGCGCAGGTGCGAAAAACATGTTTGAAGGTGAATGAAACAATTGTTTTTCTAAGGACATCGAACCCTCAGAAAAACCTGCAATTCATCTCACCACCTATAGAGGCGGGAGACTTCTTGCAGGATTGGTTAAATTCACATCTCCTCCCGTAGGGCAGTTTGATGGGACCGCGCCTTCGTGCTTTTACCTACAACTCACAACGAGCTCCATCCCAAATGGAGGACGGTTGAGTCTTTAATAGACTACGAGCTTCCTGCATAAACATATCTTTACAAGGATAGTGGGCCAGAACGGGTCCATCACCTAGGCGCAATTTGTGCACCAAGTAACCGGTTTCGGATCTCTTTGGCCAAGGTCCGCATTTTCTTTTCCTTGAACCTTGTTCCGAGGTAGGCAATGCCGATGCGGCGCTGGGCCTTTTTTGAAGCGAGGGGGTAGAAGCGGACGTTGCTGTCTTTTTTTGTCAGCACAGGCAGCAGGGTAGAGGGCAGGAAGGCGACGCCGTAGTTATGGCTTACGAGGGAGTAGACGGTATCAAGGTTATCCGATTCGTAGATGGCTTTGGGGAAAAAGTCATATTCCCGGCAGAGGCGCTGCGTCAGGTCATGGAACTTGAGGCCTTTGCGGAGCATGACAAAGGGCAGGTCCCGAAAGGGTGCAAGGTTGAGGCTCTTTCCGTCCCAGGCGTGCCCAATGAGGGCTGCTGCGTCCTTATTTTCCGCCGCATGGGCAAAATAGACTTCTTCCTCATAGATCGGCACGAAATTTATGTCCTCATGATGGATGGGTTCAGGGAAAAAGGCCAGATCAAGGCGCCCTTTGAGAATTTCTTCTTCAAGATGGTCGCTGGACCCTTCGATGATTTCTACATGGTGGTCCGAGGCCGTGCTGCGCAGGACGTCGAGCATGGGCACAAGAAGGTACTTGCCGTAAAACTGGGAGGCCCCGACGGTAATGCCTTCTTTTTTGCCCCAGCGATAAGCCGCCATTTCCTTTTCAAGACCGCTGATGGCAGAAAGGATGACACGGCCTTTTTTTACGAAGGTAACGCCAGCCGGCGTAAGTCTCAGGCCCTGTGAGCCGCGCAGAAAAAGGTCACAGCCCAGGCGGTTCTCGACGCGCCGCACGTACTGGCTGAGGGCAGGCTGGCTGACGGAAAGGTATTTGGCTGCTTCGGAAAAGCTGCCTTTTTCACTGATGACAATGACATACTGCAGTTCCCGGCTGTCCACGAAATCACCTCATCTATAATGTAATATTATAGATATATCATAAGCAAATATTATACGAAAGGCAAGCCCTATGGTAGGATATTTTCAGAATCCTTTGATATTGATTGCCTAAGAAAGGGGAGTTTCATGATGAAAGATAATTTAGCGCGTAAATTGATCCGCCGCCATTTGGCTGCACCCAGTAACATGCTCCCGGGCAGTGAAATCAGCCTGACCGTTGACCATACCCTTACCCATGACATCAATGCCGTCATGGCCTATCTAGCCTTTGAGGCCCTTGATGTGCCCCGCGTCAAGACGAAGCTGTCCGTAAGCTACATTGACCATAACCTTCTGCAGATCGATAACAAGACGCCGGACGACCACATTTATCTCCAGACCCTTGCCAAAAAATATGGCCTAGTCCTTTCCAAAGCGGGCAACGGCATCTGCCATACCCTGCACTGCAGCCGTTTTGCCAAACCGGGCCTGCTCCTTTTGGGCGGCGACAGCCATACCCCAAGCTGCGGTGCTGTGGGCATGCTTTCCATCGGTGTAGGCGGGATGGATATTGCCACGGCCCTTGCTGGCTTTCCTTATGTCCTGAAGATGCCTCAAATTGTCAAGGTGAACCTGACGGGCCATCTGCGTGCTGGGGTGGCGGCAAAGGATATCGTCCTTGAAATGCTGCGCCGCGTTTCCGTCAAGGGCGGCACGGGAAAAATCTTTGAATATGTGGGCGAAGGGGCAAAAACCCTTTCTGTACCGGAACGCATGACCATTACCAATATGGGTGCTGAAATGAATGCCACCACATCCCTTTTCCCTGCAGACGAGGTGGTCCGTGAGTACCTGAGAGCCCAGGGAAGGGAAGGGGACTTTGAAGAAATCCTACCTGATGAAGGCTGCTCTTATGATGAAGAAATCAATATCGACCTGTCAGCCTTGGAGCCGCTCATTGCCCTGCCTCATCTGCCCGATCATGTCGTAACCGTTAAAGAGGCGCCGAAAGTGCCCGTGAACCAGGTCTTTATCGGCAGCTGCACCAACGGTTCCTACAGCGACTTCAAAAAAGCGGCTGCTGTTCTTAAGGGTCACCAAGTCGCTGAAAGCGTGAGCCTTGTCTGTGGCATCAGTTCCCGCCAGATTTATCTCAAACTCATGGAAGACGGCGTAATCGGAGACCTCCTGAATGCCGGTGCCCGCATCTTGGAACTTTCCTGCGGCCCTTGCTGCGGCATTGGCTGTGCCCCCAATTCCAAGGGTGTTTCCGTCCGTACGTCCAACCGCAACTTCAAAGGCCGCAGTTCCACGCCTGACGCGTCCCTTTATCTTGTAAGCCCTGAAACGGCCGCGGCAACGGCTGTCAAAGGCGTCTTTGCGGCCGCTGACGAAGTGATGGACGATGTGTCCGTTCTTTCTTCCATCAAGGAGCCTGAAACGTATCCTGTAAACGACAGCCTGTTCCTCCAGCCGGCGCCGGAAGGAAATGATGTGGAAATCGTCCGCGGCCCCAACATCAAGCCGCTGCCTGTGGCAGATCCTCCGGAAGATGCGCTCACGGCCCGTGTCAGCCTGAAAGCCCGCGACAATGTATCGACCGATGATATTACGCCGGCAAGTGCCGAGTTTTCTTCCATGCGCTCCAACATGCCCGCCATGGCCCAGTACGCCTACTGCCGCTATGACCCGGATTTTGCCAAACGGGCCCAGGCCATGAAAAAGAGCTTCATCATCGGCGGCAGCAACTATGGACAGGGCTCGAGCCGCGAACATGCGGCCATTACGCCCATGTACCTTGGCGTCAAGATGATCATTACGAAAGGGTTTGCCCGCATCCATAAGAACAACCTCATCAATCACGGCGTCATCCCTGCCGTCTTTGCTGACCCGTCAGATTACGATAAGATTGACCAGGAAGACGAACTAGCCATCGAAAACCTGCGGGAATCCTTGAAAAACCGCGAATTCATTGTGACGGACAAAACGAAGGGCTTTACCTTCAAGGCAAGACTCGAAGTGAGCGACCTTGAAGCTGATATCCTTCTTGCTGGCGGCAAACTGCGCTATACGAAAAAACTTTTGGCCAAAGCGTAGGAAAGGGGACACACCATGTTTGCTTATGTAGGATGCAGAACGACAAAAAAACGTAATGCCCGGGGAAAAGGGATTTCCTGCTACGAAATGACCGATCATGGCGAGTGGACGCTCAAAGGGATAACAAAAATCCTTGAAAATCCATCCTTTCTCGCTTTTGACAGAACAAAATCCTTTCTTTATACGGTGCATGGCGATTATAACGATGTGAGTGCTTTTAAGGTTGAAAATGACGGCAGCCTGACCTTCCTCAATACGGTCCGCGCCGAAGGCCGGAACCCTGTCTATATTACGCCAAGCCTCAACAACAAGTTCCTTTTTGTGGCGACCCTCCAAGGCGGAGCCGTGGCAAGCCTGCCCATCCTGCCTGATGGGAAACTGGGCGCTGCCGTTTATGTAGAGCATCTTGAAGGCCTTGACGAAAACGGCGTGTCCCATGCCCATGAATGCCTCCTTGACCATACGGGGAAGTTCCTCCTTGTTCCTACGCAGGGACGCAAGATTGGCTATGAACGGGTATGGGTCCTGCGCGTCAACGACGAAACGGGCAAGCTGACCCGCGTTCATATCGAAGATGCCCGTACCTATGACGAGCCGCGCCACATTGACCTGACGCCGGACAATAAACGGGCCTATTTGGTGAACGAAAAAGGCAACAGCATGCGCTACTTTACCTTTGACGATACAACGGGCGTCCTTACGCCCCATCAGGTGACGCCGACCCTGCCCGAAGACTATGTGGGCCAGGGCCAGGCAAGCGCCAGTCTCGTTCACCCAAGTGGCCGCTTTGTCTACGCTTCTAACCGGATCCATGAGAGCATCGCTGTCTATGGCATCGAAGAACCGAGCGGCTTTTTGCGCAGCCGCCAGTTCATTTCCTGCGAAGGCAAGACGCCGCGCTTTATGACCTTCAGTCCTGACGCGACAGAACTTGTTGTGGCAAACGAAGACAGCGACACGCTGAAGTTCTTTGCCATCGATCCCGTAACGGGCCGTCTCACCTATACTGGCAAAACGGTTCATACGGAAAGCCCGACGAGCATCGTCTTTAAGTGAGGTGAAGGCATATGAATCTAGGTGTCATTTCCCTTGTACTGCTTCTTTTGGCGATCATCCTCGGTTTTTTCCGCAAGACCAATGTCGGTCTCGTATCCCTTCTTTTTGCCCTCATCCTGGGGCGCCTTGCGGGCATGAACGATGCGTCCATCCTGAAAGGCTTCAATCCGAACCTTTTCATCAAGCTCATGGGCGTCACCTTTCTTTTCAGCGTTCTTACTGTGAACGGGACGATTACCCTGCTTGCAAAGAAAATCGTCTCCCTGGCAGGAAGAAACAATTTCCTTATTCCCATCCTGATCTACCTCATGGGGGCGGGGCTTACCATGTGCGGCCCTGGATCCATCCCGGTCCTTGCCATCATGCCGGCTTTTGCCATTCCCATTGCGAAAGCCCATGGCTATAACCCCCTTATGCTTTCCATCATCGGCTGCTGCGGCTGCTTTTCAGGCCGCATGACTACCCTTACGCCTGAAGGGATCCTCACCTATGAGCTCCTTACAAAAGCGGGCGTCGACGTGGCCCAAGCTGTCCGTCCCGTTTTTGTGAATCAGGTGATTTCGGGCCTTCTTCTTGCGGTGATCTGCTTTGTATACTATAAAGGCTGGCGCGTCACGGTGCCGGAGGAAGCAGAAGATGGGGAGCAGGAATCCTTTAGCAAAAAGCAGCTCCTGTCCCTTTCGGGCCTTGTCGTCATGAGCATCCTGGTTGTCCTTTTTAAGTTCAATATCGGTCTGGTCTCCTTTGCCGTGGCGGCGGTCCTTCTTATGTTCCATTGCGCTAGCGAAAGTAAGAGCTTTAAAGGCGTGCCCTGGGGCGTTCTTATCATGGTTTCCGGCGTCAGTACCCTTATGAGCATCGTCATCAAGACCGGCGGAATCAAACTGCTGACCCTTGCCCTGTCGTCTCTCATGACGCCCTTTACAGGAAGCGCCATCATGGGAGCTACGGCTGGTATTATGAGCCTCTTTTCGTCCGGCCTTGGCGTTGTCTTCCCGACCCTGCTTCCCACCGTCTCGAGCGTGGCGGAAACCGTGGGCGGCCTGAACCCGATTGAACTGGGATCCCTTGTTGTCATTGGCGGCACCATTACAGGCCTTTCGCCGGTCTCTACAACAGGGGGCATGATCATGGCCCTGCTCATGGCTGACGAACAGGACAATCAGGAAAAGGAACAAAAAATCTTCCTTTCCCTCGTCTTCTGGGGCCTTGCGGCGTTGGTGCTGGTTTTTGTGTTGGCCCTTGTTGGTGTGTATCGGGTGGCGTTGTAGTTTTGGTCGGAGCAAGGATCGCTCCGACTTGATGTAGGTACGTGTCATCATTGGCTTTTAAAAGATTGCTCTGATGCCAATGATGGCATGCCCTGCCGCAAGAAGATACGCACCACAATTGCATCGTTAAGACGCCCGAAATATGCCTTCGTTCCTTTTGGGCTGAGTAAAAAATAAATAAAAGAGCTATAGTTTTACTCTATATCATGTTCATAATTATCTATTATACAAAATGCCTGCCCTGTGGTAGAATTTGAAACGTAGCGATCCTCAATCACAGGAAACCAAAGGGTTTGCAGATTGAAATCCTAATAACAACCTCTAACACCCATACAATAAGAAGCCTGGAAACTGACAGGGACAGTTTCCAGGCTTCTTATTGTTATGTGATTGGAGCGTTACCCGCGTCCCAGGACATGTTCCCGGTCCCGTTCAATGAAGGCTTTCATTTGCTGATGGTTTGCTTCAATCTTGATCCGCATGGCCTTCGCCACTTTCTGGATAAAGGAATCGTTTTCCTGATCCCTGCTGCAGTAAAAGCCAAATGTCCGCGTTGCGGACGGTGTCAGGAGCGGAAAGAAAAGAACCCGGTTTTCTTTTTCGGACAGATTCGTGAGGGGTGTCAGGGAAAGGATGGCCACTCCATAATTGTGATTCACTAAGGAATAGAGCGTATCCAGGGTCTCTGATTCGCAGATGGGGCGGGGGAGGAACCCAAAACTTTGACAGATGTGGAACGTCAGGTCCCTCAATTTGGCCCCTTTTGTATGAAGGACGAAAGGAAAGTCCCGAAAAGCGGCTAAGTCAAGGAATTTGCCGCTCCAAGCGGATTTTAGGATTTCGACCGCTTTTTTGTTGTCCCGCGATACGGCAAAGTAGAGCGGATCCTGGCAGAGGGGAACGAAAGCCACATCACTGCGCGCCGGCGGTCCCGGAAAGATTCCGAAGGAAATGCGCCCTTCAAGGATTTCCTTTTCAAGGAGCGTGGAAATCCCGTCGACAAAAGCCACGTCTGAATCAGGCCGCAGCTTATGGACAATCTTGATAATGGCCGGCACGAAGGATTTTGAATAGGACTGGGAAATGCCTACCCGGATCATGGAACGGTTTCGCTCTTTGGCCAGGTGCAGGGTTTCTTCCATTTGATGGATTGAGTCAAGCAGTTTTTCCGCTTCCCGCGCGTACACTTCTCCAAAGGGCGTCAGCATGACCTGGGCCTTATCCCGAAAGAAAATCGGCTCACCCAAGCGCTGTTCCAAACGGCGGATGTATTGGCTCAGTGAAGGCTGGCTGATAAAAAGACGCTGTGCGGCTTTGGAAAAATTCTGCGTGTCCCGCACGGTCAGTACATAGGTTAAATCACGGCTGTCCATAATCATGTCCTTTTCTGTAAAAGAAAGAGTTAATAGCTTTCACCTATCATATCATAATAGAGATGTATTATACAATGGGTAAGCAAGGTGTTATCATCAGGGTAACAGCTTGAATGGCTGCATGCGATGATGATTCTGAGTCCCCCTCAGGATCTGGACTCCGGAGCGTAAGCTCCCGTTCATTTTTCTGGCCTTACGGTGCCCCTCACCGGAGGGCCTTTTTTCTTTGGCTTTTACACGGTACAAAAACTTACAGGAGGGAAAGCAGTTTTTCCACATCCTCTTTTTTCGTGGACCAGCTGGTTACAAAGCGCACGACGAGGGTGTCCTCATCCTTGCGTTCCCAGACCTCAAAATCGACGTTTTCCCTGAGGGCTTGGACCACTTTTTCCGGAAGGATGACAAACTGCTGGTTCGTATAGGAGTCGATGTGGAGGGCGTAGCCTTTTTCCAGCAGGCCCTTTTTCAGTTCCATGGCCATGTCGATGCCGTGACGGCCCAGCCGTTCATACAGATGGTCCGTAAAGAGCTCCGAAAACTGGATGGCCGGCACAAATCCCTTGGCGAGCATGGCACCCTGACGCTTGGCGTGGGTCGGAAAGAGCTTATCCATCCCTTTAGGAAAGACGATGGCTTCCCCTAAAAGGGCACCGACCTTGGTCCCGCCGATATAAAACGCATCGCTAAGGCGCGCAAGGTCCTGCAGGGTCAGTTCGTTTTCCTTTGTGGCAAGGGCATAGCCCAGACGGGCCCCGTCGATATAAAGGGGAAGGCCATAGGTGTTGCAGACGGCACGGATGGCTTCCACTTCACTGAGCGTATAGAGGCTGCCATATTCCGTAGGATGGGAAATGTAGACCATGCCGGGCTGGACCATGGCTGTGTAGGATTCATCTTCATAAAAGGCCTTGAGGTAGGTTTCAAGGGCTGCTGCGGAGACCTTGTCTTTTTCCGGCAGGGTGAGGACCTTGTGTCCCATCGCTTCAATGGCGCCTGCTTCGTGGCAGTTGATGTGACCTGTTTGGGCGCAGATGACGCCTTGGTAGGTCTTAAGGAAATGGGAGATGACGATGCTGTTTGCCTGCGTGCCGCCGGCCGCAAAGTAAACGCCGCCTTCCGGAACGCCGGCTGCATCAAGGATCTTTTGGGCCGCTTCCTTTGTGATTTCATCGCTGCCGTAGCCTACGTGGGGCGTCAGATTTTCCTTTGTGAGACGGGCAAGGATTTCCGGCGCGCAGCCGCAGTTATAGTCGTTCATGAAGAATAATCCAGCCATTATCTTTTTTCCTTTCCTATATAAAAGATGCGTCCGCCCTTGCGGGGGGAAGCTTCCGGATGTTCGTCCGGATAGCCAATGACGCAGTGTCCGATGCCGATATAGTCGCCTTTAAGGCCCAGCTGGCGGAGAAATTCCTGCCACACAGGCTGCTTAAATTCCTCATAGGCCCGGTGAATCCAGCAGGAACCCAGACCCAAGGCGTGGGCGGCGGTCATGAGGTTTCCTAAGACAAGGGACCCATCATAAAGGGCCGTCGGGACCTCTTTGGGTGAAAGGACCACAAGGACAGCCGGGGCCCCATAAAAAGGATCCGTCCCTTCTTTATAGCCTGCAATCTGGGCATTGGCACGGGAAAGTCTGGCGATGACGTCAGGATCCGTGAGGCAGAGGATGATCGATTTTTGACGATCCATACCGCTTGCCGCATAAAGGCCCGCTTCCATGATTTCATCAAGGAGTGCCTGGGGGACAGGGTCAGACCTGAATTTCCGAATGCTGCGCCGCGTTTTGAGGGCAGTCAAGACTTCGTTCATAGGATTCAGCTCCTTTTGTCTATTTTATGGGAACGCTTGTATCCTTCCCATGAGATGATAGGATAACTATAACGCAAAAAAATCATTTCGACAATAAGACGGAGGATAGATCTCTTTATGGCTGGCTTCTTTTTTACGAATGGTCAAAGGACGGAATCCAGCGGCGGACGCAAAAAGTTTTCGATTCCCGCCTTGACAATCGGCAGAAACAAACTGACAATAGAGAAAAGAGATTGGAAAGGAGCATCATCATGAATTTTTCCCATAAAGCCCTGGGGCTGACCTTGACCGCCCTTTTGCTGGTTCCCTTCTTCAGCCAGGTCGGTGCGGCCCAGACCCCGAAAAAAGCGGCTCCTAGCGCCGTAAAAGTGGGCACTGCCAAAAAGGACCCCTCTATGACCCTTGATTTTACGAAGGAAGACGCGGCAAAAAAAATCATCCTTTCGGCAGAAACGCTCAATGATTATTTTAAAACGCATACAGATCAGAACCTTACGTATCGAGTCAAGGGAAAAGTGGTGAGTTTCCTTCTTTCAGCCGATTTGGATGTAACCGGCAAGATCCATATGGAGCCTTATTCCGTCAGCCATTCCGTAGGGACCGTGAGGACCGAGGGACTTGGCGGGAAAGCGGCAGCCAGCGTGCCCATTGAAATCTATACGGAAGAGACCCAGGACGCGTATGTGACCTACGCAAAGGAAAAGAACCTGTGGGTCAAGGAAACGGTTCCGAAAGAAGCCGACGCGGCGCCCCTTGATATGGCGGCCGTCAAGGACCTTATGACCCGTTCCATCCGCTCGGCCCATGTACTTTCGCAAGATGGCGGTAAGGAAGTCATCCTCTTTCGGATGGATGCCCTTGAGCCCCTTTGGGGAAAGGCTGCCAGCAAAGGCATCCTCAAATATATTGGTGGATCGGAAGACCCCCTGCCTGACAAGTATCAAAAACGCTTCCTTGACGCCTTGGCGCAGCAAAATTACCTCGTTACGATCGATGAAAAGACCCATCTTCCTCTAAGTTATGATGCCGATCTGACAGAACTCGTGCGAACCACGGTCTTGATCCAAAAAGAGGCGGAAGAAGCAAAGCGCGGAAAGAAATTATCGACAACGCAGCAAGCCATGGCCACGGCTTTCCTGGATTCCCTGTCCCTTAAATTCCATATGGATCTGGCCCCTGAAGAGGGGAAAACCATCGTCATTCCTAAGGACGTAAGGAACGCAAGAGAAGAAAATAAGGCGGAAGCCGCCCGTCCCGCCTAAGGAAAAAACGCAGCTAGCTCCTCGCGCAAGGCGTCTTAATGGACTTTTGTCAATAAAAAAATAAAAAATCCCAACGACAGGACCCTTCCAGATCGTTGGGATTTTTTGCTGGCCTTGTGAGCCGAAAAAAGACGCACAGACAGGCCTCAGCGGGCCCCTCGGCAGGAGATGATTTGCGCGTCAGCGATAAAAGATCTCGGACTGCGCCGTCCTCACATAGTTTTTCTCCAGCATGGCCTTATGGGACAGGAACCGGTCATCGTGGAAGAATTTTGCATGCCTATGGCAGTAGACGATGCAGGCCTGGCATTTGATGCACGTTCCCGGTACCTCGTCCGTATTGTCCTTGTTGATGGCTCCCATGGGGCATACGGCGGCGCATTTGCCGCAGTGGTCGCATTTTGCAAAATCGGTGAGGGGTTTTGCCTTGAGGAATTTTGCCGGCTCACCGTCTTCGCCCAAAGGAATGTAGTAGGGGCCTACAGGAGCGCCGTCCTTGATGGTGATGGACCCAAAATCTTCTTGCCCGATCTTGACTTCCGCAACGCCAAGGAGCGTTTCCAGTAAGTTGTTATCTTCCTTGGTCGGATGCTCATGGCCAATATTGGCAAAGGCGTGGGGCCGCGCAAAGGCACCGGCTGCAAAGACACGGAATCCAGCAGCTGTCAGTTCTTCATTAAGTTCCGTTAGCGAGGAATCATAGCTGCGGTTCCCAAAGGTCACAAGGGCCACAGCGGGCGCGCCGCCGCCGACAAAGAGGGTCTTTAAAAAGGGCAGGGCCTTATTGGGCACGCGGCCAGCATAGGTGGGCATGCCGAAAACCACGAGGGTTTCTTCCGTAAATCGGCGGACCTTCTTTTGATCTTTAGGCAGGGTAAAGCTGTCATAGGAAAGGGGCAGTTTAAGACGTCCCGCCAGCGTTTCCGCCGCTTTGTCGACAAGGTCACGCGTACTGCCCGTGGGGCTGAATGAAATTGCGGCAATCTTTTTGATCATCGGTTTTCCTCCTGTACCTGATCGGATCATTGATTCCTTTATTCTACCGTTATTCTACTTGAAAAAAAGGAAAAAGACAAAAGAACTTTGCAAAGGCCTGCAAATTTGTTTGCACTTTGTGAATATTTCAAAATTATTTGTGAAAAATCATCGTCTTTCTTCATTCCCTAGTGGTGAGAGATTCATTTTTATGCTACAATGTGAGTATTCAAACGGAAAAAGAACTCCGTTATTGTTAGGTTGTGGACGTATTCTGTTGATGGAGGTGATGTGCTCATGGAACTCAGGGTCCTGCGCTATTTTCTTGCCATTGCCCGTGAGGAGAACATGACAAAAGCCGCTTCTGTACTGCATTTGACGCAGCCTACCCTTTCGCGGCAGATTCACCAACTCGAACAGGAACTGGGAACGACATTGTTTATCCGCAATGGACATCATATTTTCCTGACCGCATCGGGTATGCGCCTTAAACAGCGAGCCCAGGACCTGGTGGAACTGGCTGACCGAACGGAAGCGGAAATGAAGCAGAAAGAGGAAATCATTGCTGGGGAAATTTCCCTCGGGATTGGTGAGACCGTGAATATGGTCTTCCTGTCCCGTGTCATGAGATCCCTGCAGGCCCGTTATCCAGATGTCGTCTTTTCCGTTTATACGGCCATTGCTGACGATGTCATCTGCCGTTTGGACCAGGGCCTCCTTGACTTTGGCGTCCTTATTGAACCGGTGGACATTACACGCTACCAGTTTCTTGAACTGCCCAAAAAGGACCGCTGGACAGCGCTGCTTCCTAAAGCCCATCCCCTTGCCCAAAAAGAGGCCCTTACCCCTAAGGACCTTTCCCAGGAACGACTGATCACGGCGGAACGAAAATCGGTGCAAAACCTGATCGACAATTGGCTGGGTGCCTATGGGAACCGATGTACCTCGATGAACCGTATGAACCTGTCCCTTTTCAATAAATGCGTGATGGTGGAGCAGGGCCTCGGCATTGCCCTGGGATTAGACTTTCCCTATGTGCCGGAAGGCCTCTTGATGAAACCCCTTGACCCACCGATCGAGAACCGTTCGTATCTCGTGTGGAAAAAGGGTCCGCTCTTGTCGCCCGTCCTAGGGCGCTTTACTGATGAAGTTCGCCGCTTCCTTTCCCAAGAAGCGGAGGATGAGTGATATCGAAAGGAGTCGATAAGCATGAAGAAAGTACTGCTCATTGTAGGATCCATGAGGGAAAAAGCCTTTAATCGACAAGCAGCCCTGATGGCCCAGAAAATGCTTGAAAAAAAGGCGGATGTCTCCATCCTTTCCTATGAGGATCTGCCCCAGATGAACCAGGATATTGAGTTCCCGGCTCCTGAAGCAGTGGCACGTGTCCGTAAAGAAGTGGCCGAAGCCGATGGCCTCTGGTTCTTTACGCCTGAATATAATCACAGCTATCCCGGCGTCCTCAAAAACCTCCTGGACTGGCTGAGCCGTCCCACGCAGCCGGGCGTTCGTGAATCGTCCGTCATTTGGGGCAAAAAAGCGGCCATAACTGGGGCTTCCGGCCGTTCCGCCGCTAGCTTTGCCCGGGCAAAACTGACAGAACTCCTTGACTTCATCGGTGTCGACATGATTTCCACCCAAGTCGGGATGGCCATCACACCGGAAGAATTTGAAACGGACGAACTCGTCCTTTCTGACAGCACAAAGTCGGAACTAAAGAACCAGGTCCAGACATTCTTGACCTATTTGGGCTGATTACTCGCTTTTTGGGGGCGCGCACAGGGCACGCCCCTTTCTTTATGGATAGAGGGGGATTGCCGTGAGCGTGCTTTACGTTTTCTTGGGCGGCGGCCTTGGTGCCGCCTGCCGCTATGGACTGAGCCTGATGCCTGTGGGCATGGACTTTCCGGCCATGACGCTGTTGACGAACTTGTTGGGGGCCCTTGTCATCGGGGCCATTACGGAACTTGCCGCAACCCACGGCACGAGCGGCGCCTTTTTGCTCTTTTGGAAAACCGGATTTTGCGGCGGATTTACGACCTTTTCAACCTTTTCCTTGGAGACCGTGACCCTTTTTTACCGAGGGGACCTGGCCAAAGGGTTCCTTTATGCTGCCCTTAGTGTGGGCCTGTGTCTTTTGGGAGTCCTCCTTGGTATGGGGGCCGTTAGAGGCGTGCTCAAATAGGCGTGAAAAGGGCGTCCAGGAAAATCGGTCAGTTGTAAAATGAACTTGAACAGTTAATCAAAAAATAAAAATCCATAGTGAAGCCTCATGCTAAAATGGTTTTGCGAGAAATCATCAACAAAG